>JANQQA010000201.1 GCA_028285205.1 Bythopirellula sp.
CCGAAATTCTTTTGGCGCCGCCCTGAGCCAGCAGCGCTCGGCCAGCCTGACCACCGGCGCACTGACGGTCGCCCATGAGATCGGCCATAACTTCGATGCGCCGCACGACGGCGAAGCGCCCGGCCCTGGCGAACCAGCCAACCCCTGTGAAGGGGAACCGGAAGTCTTCCTGATGGCGCCGACCATTAATGGCAGCAGCGACTTTTCCCAGTGCAGCTTAGACCAGATGGAAGCCTTCCTGACCACGCCCACGGCCAGTTGCGTGAGCGCCGTCGGGCCGGAGGGCGTCGATCTGGCCGGTGTACCGGCCACGCTGAGTTTTACGGTAGATGGCACGCGCACGCTGGACTTCAGTATCGAGAACACGGGTGCCGGCACTATCAGCGGCGTGACCCTGGAACTCACCTTCGCGGCCCCGCTGGAGCTCAGCAGTGGGCCGGACGCCTGCGCCCTGGCGGCAGCACCCCAGCCGATATGCCTTTTTGGCTCGCTGGAGGCCGGCAACTCGATTGACGTGCAACTGGAATTCACCAGTGCGGAGGTCAGTTCATCGGAACTGATCCTGCGACTGACCAACGGCGATACGCCGGACATCGTTACCGATACCGTCACGGTGAACGTCACACGGCAGGCGGTCAGCGCGTCGGCCGCTTCCTCAGGCGGTGGCGGCGGCAGTCTGGGCCTGGCCTCACTCGCCGGACTACTAACCGGGGTGGCGCTGCGACGCAGGCGTAAGGTCTAGAGACCGACCCGAACGGCTACTCCGTCGCGGCGGCCTTCTCCTCCTCTTTCATCTTCGCTTTTTCTTCCATAAAAGCGGGAAAGTCTTCCCGCATGTGACGCGCGTACAGGGTATTGATGTAGGGCAAGGGCGACGCCTCACCTTCCTGACGATGCTGTTTGTACAGGCTAGCGATATACAGAATCGGCGAGGTCGGCGATTCCGCCCAGGTGACCAATCGCCAGCCTTGGTCCGTCTTGCGCAGCACCGCACTGGCACGCGCATCTGTTCCGAATGGTTCCGGCATGAAATTCATTTTCGTATCGAAACGGATCCAGAACTTGGCAAAGGCCAGGTCTTCCGACAGCCAGCGTGCCTGCACGCCATCGAAGCGCATGCGTACTGCCGCCGAGGAACTGGGACCCGGCGGATCCCAGTAGTTCTTCACCTGGTTCCAGCCGATACGCCATTCGTTCTGTTCCTCGGCGAGGTAGAACGGCTCGTCGTCCGCCTGGTCCCACAAGGCGATCAGTCCGGCGGGATCCTGGCGGTCCCAGAGCGCCTCGTACTCATCTAAAAAGGCGTCGATCTCAGCAGTCAGCGCCTGGTCCTTCGCGATGGCCGGTTCGCTGGACTGATTGTGGCCGCCGGCGAACGCCAGCCCCGAAAAGACAATCGACACCAATCCCGATAAAACCCAGTTGGTCCGCAACTTCATCGATCAAGCCTCCATCAAAAAACCGTGTCCCCAGACGAATTCTCTACCGCCGACGCCGAGCTTGTGCACGACTGGACAGAGCCGAAATATGAACTAGCAACTCATGGCGTTGCAATCATGCCGAGCAACATGTCCGCTTCCGGCCAGAAGCCGTCAGTCGCCGCCCTTACTCAAGTGCACCAGCTCATGGGCGTGTTGATCCCAATTCTGACCGTCGAACGGTTCGACCGAGATCTTCTGTGGCTGAGGCTCCAAGCACCGAACGTTTACGTCGATACCATCGGGATTAGATCGAGGAATGTAGAAAGACTTGATTCCGCAGATACCACAAAAGCGGTGTTCTGCCGTGCCGGTTCCAAATCGATACGTCGATAGTTTCTCTTCGCCTGATTTCAGCTTGAACTTTGAGGCAGGCACGATCAAGTGAAGGTAGCCACACTTCTTACAGATCGAGCAATTGCGCTCCTGGCACATGACCCGCTCGCCCGCCTCAACTTCAAAAGAGACAGCGCCACAGTGGCAGCTACCAACATAGATCATGGCGATCTCTCTAGCGGGCTACGGCCCGAATCGGTAATCGTGAGTTGGACGTCGGTTGTCTAACCTGGTCCATAGCGTGCTTGAAGAAATCTGGTGACAGATTCGACGTTCTCGAAAGACTTCCCATAGTCCACAGCTGCAATAGAAAAACGCTGTTCGCTGCTCACGCTTACAGAAGTTACGCTGCTACTGACAGGCCTCACTATGATCGTAATCTTCTCGCCATAGGAGCGAAACGACACCCCAACAACAGCATCAATCCTCCCCACGGCCTTCTCTTCTTTGCGAATCGTTGATCGCCGAATTGCACCCGTCGCCTCTCGGCAGCTAGCGAAAACGTCGTCGAAGTCACCGACAAGCACAAGTTCTCGCTTCTGCTCTAGGTTCTGGGAACCGGTAGAATCCGTATTGGGGAACTTCGATACGGTGCGGCGATGCAACCAAAAAATACATCTCCCGATAGCCAACGCTACTAGCCCACCGATTGCCCCGCTGATCAAGACGCCGGACCAGTTCACAGAAAGCTAGAAACTCGAATCAGCCACAGTCGCCTCCATCGCCGCCGCTAATACCGCCAACGCCTGAGTCGCTGCTGTTCGAAAAAGTCTGCTTTACGCCCGCTTTATAGAGCCGGAGGACGATCCAGAGGCAGAGCGAAACCAGCGAAAGAAAGATGCCAAGTGGGCCAACGACCGTTTCAAGGGCCGAACTGGATTCTAGGTCCGTAATTGACCACGAAACTATGAGAGCGGCTGCGATGATCAGGAGCGAAACCACGAAGGTAGCAACTACGTCTGCATTAACGGCTGGAATGGGTCAGATCCAGCCTACCAGAGCGCCTGTAACATCCGAAATCACGCGATTCGGCCATACAGGACGCCTCAGACGGGCAGTTGCGACGAAGAGCGGCCGTTTCTACTTGACCCTTCGGACGTATCTCCTAGCACATGCCCCAAAGCTGCTCGGAATAAGCAGTTCCAAATAGCGTGTCTAAAGCACCACCTACTGCTCGCGAGTTAACTCTCCATATCCGAGAACAGCGAAAGTCGCGTCTGTTCTACTCGTGGGCAACTGCATGTTGTTGACTTGTCGGCTGAAAAGAACCTGCATACGGTTAGTGTCCATTACAATCAGATTGAATGCCCATGATTCGACCCAAGTACCCCCAGAGTGTCTTGCGCTGTCGATTGCTGCAACAAGCGCGTTGGTTCTATGTCCAGCCAGCTGAAATCGGCCGGGCTTCACCTCTTCCCACCTCCCATCCTGGCGCATATAGACCCTCGCTCCATCTTTAAAGAGGATTAGTCGAAGCTTCACCTCCGGTCGCCAGTCCCATTGATCCGAGTCTTCCGGCAACAGTGACGCTGTAAGTGTACCAACCCATTTGCCGACATATGGCTGCGCCGAGACCCCTTCCCACCGACTGCCCGCACAGCCAGCAATGGAGATCGTAACCCACGCTAAAAGAACGATACGCTCTAACACACGAAGTCTCGGTTCTGTACTCAATAGACAGACAAGTTGCTCTCGCCAGTTCGCTTAACGAGGCGGAGTCATCCGCCCCGAACGTACCTCGTGACCAGATACTCTGTGGCCGACACACGGCTGTGGCAAACGGCCAGAATAACAGAGCCCCTTATGACGGCCTCTATCGCCCGGTCAGCCGATCCTGGAGTTCCGTAGAGGGTTGCTCTCGGCCAGGAACAGCTGTTCGCAAAAGAAAACCCAGCGCGTGGCCGAGTTCCTCCGTCCAAGTTTGATTGGCTCAGGTTCGCCGTCTTAGCCGGCCCATCACGCCGAGCGCCGAGCCGAACAACCAGATGGCCGCAGGTGCTGGGATAACCGAGATACCGGTGACGTTGGCGGTGGCCTGAGCGAGTGTCTCAAACGTGGTGCCTCCCGCTATTGGGTCTGTCACCTTTCGAGCTATCGTGTAGTAGATCACAGCGCTATCCCACTCAGCTGGCCATGGCGGCGGAACCAATGCAATGGACGTGAGTGGGGGGACCATCGTTGGAGGGAGTGGCTGCAGTGCTGCCGGCCGTACGGTCCCCAGCACAAGACCGTGCGATTCGCGGAGTGCCTCGTCAAGTACGCCAGTTGGTGCATCTGAAAATGTACGTGCAAGCCATGCGTCCTGCACGTCGGAACCGAACCTTATGCTGTAGTCATTTGTGATCACTATCTCATTCGAGTCTCTCAGCCCGAAAGTCGCGCCAACCAACGTAAGGTTCATCGACAAGATTGAACTTCTATACAACCCTAAATTAGCAAGTCCGAAACCGATCGAATCACTTGCGTAGGCAAATTCGATGGTGAAAGTAGAGCCTGCCTCGGGCTGCGGGAAGGGTAGAAGACCTTGGGGATCGCTGTACTCAGAAAAAACGCCTTCGGCAATGACAGAAATATTGGCGCCTAAAACCGGCGTTTGGAAGAGCAGCGCGCAAGCGGGCATTGCGAAAAAGATGAGCACATCCCGAAGTCGTTGAACCTGATACATCTGCTTTTCTTATATCGCTTTGGCAAGCAAGGCTGTTTTCAGCGTCTAGCTCTTGTCGGGCAGGTCAATGTGCCAGCCAATACTGAGCGAAAAAAATACCATTGAGTTTTCCTTTGAGGCTTACGTAGAAACCGAAAACTCAGTTATGTAAACCTGTCTGGGAATCTGTTCAGACAAGGCGGATTGTGAATGTCGTCCGTGGGTCATCAAGAGGCTACCAGATAGCCGGAGACGGCTGGAATCGCTCAACTGGGCGACCTGGCAGCCCCCTGGATGCCCGCAGTCGGCCAGGAGCGGACGTCTGAAGATCCTCCAAAAAAGAACCAATTCGTACGTGCAGTTCAATCTATGGCGCACGAAAAGTGGAGGCTTCCAGGAGCAAGGCCCTCACGCTCGTAGAATCTATGTGCATCTCTTCGGGCGAGCCCGGAATCAAGATGAAGCTGGTCACACCCGGCCTCCCTGCCATGTTGTTTTAGCCACTCCAGCAACATCCCGCCAAGCCCGGTAGATCGACGGTCCGGCACCGATACGAGGTCATCAACGTATAGGTACTTCCCCCACGCCAATGATTGACCAATCCGAAATCCGGCAACCGCGACAACTTGACCGTCCATTGCAAGCGTCACGAGGCGATACCCACCTTGTTCCTGATTTCGCACGCGCTTGAGAAATGACTCCAGGTCGTCCAGATCGCGCAGATGGTTCATGACAGAGAATGCCGAGCGGATCGACTCATCTGAATCGGCAATGTCTATAGAGATACCCAACTTACCTCTCCCAATCGCGTCTTGCCGTGACCTCTTGACGAAAACCGTTTTCGCAGTCTGGGCGCTGTAGTTTCTAAAGAGGGCCAGGTAGAGACGGACAAGACGGCTGCGGGTCTTCCGGGGCAGTCACGCAGAATGGCGCTGAGCTGTCAATTTGCCGGCCAAACGGGCTGAGCATACCCGGCGGCGCCGCGTTGATATTCTCAATGTCCTCGGCTTGGGCATCGAGGATGAATAACTCCGTCCGCCGGCTCTCTGTGCCGGCTATCGACAATACAGCCTCGATCTCGACCTCAACCCAACCGTGGTAGCTCTGTGGGTAGAGCACGTCAAAACGTGCCGATCCGGTCCAGTCGGTCGTGACGTTTACGGTCTGCCCGGCGCCGCTAGACGGGGTGGCGACTAGCGCAACATTGCCGGCCTCAATGCGACCGTTCATGTTGGTGTCTTCGCTGGTGGGAGAGGAATCGAGTATACCGTCGCGATCCGTATCTTCATCGTTGCAGGCCGCTGTAACGATACGACTCCAGATACCGTTGTCGACTAGATAGCAGCCCTGAAACCAACGGACTGAATTGATACTGACTTGTATATCGACGTCTGAAACGGGGTCACCGCCCGAATCAGTTGCCTGAACTACCCACTCTTTGCGGAATTGGGCGTCATTCGGCTCTAGCAGTGCAAAAGATTTACCGAGACTGAGAAAAAGTTCTAGTTGGGCGACCGTCAGTGTCTCAACCTGTGAGATTCCGGCGCCACGAACCGTCGCCTTTAGTTCGACGCCATCCTGGGAACTCGGGGTGTCGCCCGCTGTATAGACAACGGTCGCACGTCCGTGCTTGTCAGTTAGCGCATCTAGCGGCGACAATTCGCCGCCCGTGGGGTCCCGCAGTATCGAGAAGTCAATGATCTGGCCCTTCACAGGGTTGCCGTTCACGTCAGTCACAATGGCGGTTAGCGCCGACTGATCGAGTGTCGCTATCGTAACCGGGTCGACCTGAAGCTCAAGCGCCTCGGGCCTTGGCGCGATGCCGGACGGACCCGGCGGTTTTCCAAATCCCGACTTGAAGAGGGCCAAGTCGCGGAAGTTGACGAATCCGCTACCGTCCATATCGATGTTCGCATCCAGTGTGCCGAAGGCAGCCTTCAGCGCAGCCAGGTCAGCGAAGTTCACGATTCCGTCGTTATTGAAGTCAGCGTCGCAATAGTTTCCGAAACCATCGCCGTCGGTGTCCAGCTGCGAGTTGCCGCCGAGGTCGGTCAAGTCAGGTCCGTTGGCTACTTCGATGCAGTTGTCTTCGGTGTCGAGCGCTCCGTCAACGTCGGAATCGGTAGCAGGAGTCGGTTTAACAGACAGGCTGTCGACGGACGCAACTAACAAACTGTCCGGACCTCCGTCGTTTGAGCGGAACGTCAGTGACATGGATCGATTCGAAAACTTGCTCAAGTCGACCGGGATTCTCGGCAGCGAGATGTCCGAAAATGCATCGCCGGTCGAATCCCTTAACTCAAGGGCCGGAAAATCGAGTGCCAATCCGGCAACATCGGGACCACTCCATCCCACTGGATTGACGCTATAGACATCAAGCAGGCTGCCGCCAAGACCGTTGAAAACGAGAATATTCCCGGCTGTCGCTGTCGCGCCGTAGGAACCCACCAGCACCGACGCCTCCGTAATGGCCGGGTACCGGCCGCGTGAGGAATCAAACGGGTCGGTGTCTTCAGTCGTGGTCTCGAAACTGAACTCCAGGCGGAATGCATCGCCGTTGCTAAAGGTAGTTGCGAGCGGGTTGTCCACGCGCTCGACGATCCCTGTCGCGATCCAGGTTGTGCTTTCAGCTTCAACGAACGAACTCACAAAGAGTACGCAGACAGCAGAAATGAAAGTTGTCGAGCGCTTCATTTTTTTCCCTATTTTGAAACGCACAGCTCCTGGAGGGAGCTTTGTGTAAACTCGTCTAGGAGTAACAGCTATCAGGCCAGGCGTCCAATCAGTCGCACGCCAAGTTGCCCAAGCTCTAAACAAGACCGGTACTAGGACCGGCACTCGGGCTGCCCGGCCGGAGAATTAACCGACTCGAAACATTCAGCCTGGCCCTCGCGAGCTTCATGCTTCCGCTACGGGTCAGGAACTGACTACCAGAGCGGCTCAAAGGACCGAAATCACCCGATTACGCGGTGTGAGAGACTCCTGAACGGCCGTTCTCGACCACAAGCCGACACTCTCGCGATGGGCCAAAAGGCTGACTTATGGAGCCAAGCCTGATGGCCCTGGAGGCTTACCGAACGCGGCCTTGAATGCGGCTAGATCGCCGAAGTTGACGAATCCGTTGCCATCCATGTCGGTGTTTGGATTGACTGTGCCGAATGCAGATTTCAGCATTGCGAGATCGGCGAAGTTCACAAACCCATCGTTATTGAAGTCGGCGTCGCAATAGTTACCGTAGCCATCGCCATCCGTGTCAAGCTGATCGGTGTTCGCCGAAGCGATGCAGTTGTCGCTGCCATCGTCCACCTCGTCGTTATCGGTGTCGATACAGCTGCGGAGCCCATCAATCCACGCGCTCAGCAGCGTTACGCCCTCTGCGTCAACGAGATGCGATCCAACCGGGGGCATACCGCCCGCGTCGCGGCGTCCAGCCCTGGCCGTCAGCACAGAACGCACGGCATTGCCGCGCGCAACAATGCGCGCGTCATCAATGCCGAGATCTCCTGCTGTGGGAATGACATCGCAAATGCCCATATCTTGTAGAGCAGTTCCACTTCGCAAGTCCATAGCGCGCCAGCCGGCAGGTCCAAACGCGCGGTGACATTGTGCGCAATTGGTGTGGAGATACGCACGTGCCCTCATAGGCAGGGGCTTGGCCGAGTCGACAGGGTCTGCAAGTCGGCCGATCGATTCGGAAGGCTGCAGCGGCGAATTGAACATGCCGATACTGCTCAGGGTATCTAGCTGGTTCGCCTTGCGTCCGGTGGCAGGGTACGTGATGTCGCGATTGAGCTGCAGATTCTCCAGCCCAAGCGTGTTTCCTGCAGAAAAAACGTGGCACTGCCTGCACTGTTGTTCACTGGGGTAGAGCCATACTTGCCCGTTAATGAAGCGAGATTTTCCACCCACTACACGTGTCGCTGCGGTCTGCGACTCGTTCCACTCGTAGGTGTACCCGGCCCAGATTCCGTCGGGATGCCTCATGAACAGTCGCGTTTCTATCAGCCGGTCATCAAGCCGGAAATTCTTCACAAGCACGGAGCCTGTCGGAAATCGCCACTTTCCAGCCTCATCCACCCGAATAGTCTTGTAGTTCGGCACGGCCATCCAGCGTTCCTTCGTGGCGCCGTCGGACCAGAAAGGTGCATTCACTTCATAAGGGATAAGGCCCTCTGCCGGCTGCGTCGGATTGGCCGGGTCTACGCATCCCGTGCTGGCGAGGTCCGATGGAATGGGGTCCGATGTGACAGTGGAAGGAATAAGACGGCGAACACGCCCATCCCTCACATCGACGTAGTAGACCTCGCCAGCCTGGTCGAGCGCGAAGGCAGTAACGTTGTCCGGGCCGTAGATGAGTTCCTCGGGCGCGAGGCCGCCACTACCGTCGTCCTGGAGAACCCCGATCCAACCTGATCCATAGTCACCGAATATGTACTGTCCGTGCAGGCTTGGAATCGCCGAACCGCGATAGATCACACCGCCCGTGACGGAGTTTCCCGTGCCGCGCCCGTAGGTCACGACCGGATCGATGAGTCCTCCTTCCGGGCAGTTTGCGCTGTTGAATGCTTGTGTGCCCTCCAGGCAGTCCCAGCCATAGTTGCCGCCCAGTTCGACGAGATTGACTTCCTCGAAACTAAGCTGTCCTACGTCGCCCAGCCAAAGCGCGCCTGTTGGTTGATCGAAGTTCCAGCGCCAGGGATTTCGGAAGCCCCAGGCGTAAATCTCCGGACAAGGCTCTAGCCCCCCGAAGGTGCCACATCGCGGATTGTCGGCGAACGGGTTGTCCGGGGGAATGCGGTAGCGATCCGCCAAGGGCACACCCAGTACATCGATACGCAACATGCTTCCGTGGAGCTTGGTGGTATCTTGCGATTTTTCGCTCTCGCCGCCGTCCCCGACACCAATATAGAGATAGCCGTCTGAGCCAAAAGCAATATCACCGCCCTTGTGATTGTCATGCTTCTGACTGATTGTGAGGAGTCTCTGCTCGCCGACGTTCTCTGGTGCTGTGACATCGTCAAGGATCAGCCGTGAAACAACCGATCTTTTTAGGTTTCCGACGGAGCTGTAAAAGATGTAGATCTCACTCGTTGCGGGATAGTCGGGATGGAAAGCCAGTCCAAGTAGCCCGCTCTCGTTCGTATCGTCTACGCGGTCTGACAGGTCGAGCCATGTGGTCGCTGTCTCAGGATTGGCCACATTGATGACCTTGATAACACCCGGCTTCTCAAGCACGAACCAGCGCGAGGCGTCTCCGGGCGGTTGCAGCAGCTTTACAGGCTGATTGAAAGAGATCGTAGGAAAGGCATCTTCAACAGTGACTTCAGCTGTGCCTATCGGACGTGGCGGCGCAACACAAGTCGTGTTCGTGGGCCTCGTGTCGAGGCCCACGATCTGGCTAGAGACATGTGCTGGAATGAACAGGATCAGGAACGTTATCAGCGGCGCGATGGGCAAGGTCTTTTTCACCGCGGGCACATCCCCAGCGGCCGCGTATTGGTATAGCTAGTGGCAGTCTTGGTGGAACTGCTCACTGAACCCGGCACCTCGAAAAAACCCAGTACCGGACCGGTGAGCTTGACGTTGACGCCGTTGAGGATGGTCCTTGACGCCAAAAGAGCTCGCATAGCGTGACTCCCGAATTGTTGTTGTTCTTTGCCGAAGCTACGCTGGTAGCGAATTCACGATACTTTCGTATATGAACCTACCACTTAACACGGTTAGGCGCGACTGAACATAATTCAAGAAGTGGCGTCGTGTTCCGGCGCTCTGAATCCCAGACCCCGCTAACAGCTTTGGGTCCGAAGCAGACTACCAGACGCTCTGAGACTGCCTGAATCACCCGTTCAGACTACTACTGGAGCCCCTGAATGGCTCTTCTCGACCACATCCAGACAATCAGGGGCCGCAGTTTTTGCACATGCACAGTCAGCCAGCAGCCAAGCAATCTGTGCGACTTTCTGTTGCCTGGATTATGTCGCATTGGAAACTCGACAAGAGTTGAATAGTATGGTTTTCGACGAACCGGTGACGCGTTTTGTCTAGACGGGGGAAAACAATGACAACCCAACGCGTCATCCTGCCAGTCGTCGCCCTCATGTTCGCCTCTTCCGCGAGCCAGGCAAGCCAGATCGGGCCGTCTGCCTATGAGTGCTTCGACGCGACCCAAACTACCGGTATAGGCGCAGCGTTCTCGGGAACTTGCACCGACGAGAGCCCACTTGCTGCCGAGCTACGTGCCGGCGACTTCATTTTCTTCGAGTTCGAGGATTGGGAATCGTTCGATTTGAATGCGTTTGTCGATCCTATCCCAACCACGACGAACGGCGTGACTATCACTGCCGCGGGGGGCGGCGGCGTGAGCGTCGGCAGTTCGCCTGATCAAGAAGACGGTGACATCGACGGCCTCTCGAACAGCAATGCAGGTTTTTCGCAGGTACGCAACGCGTTTGGTCGGGATGTGGAAATCACGTTCGACCCGTCGGAGCTCGGCGGGGCACTGCCGACACATGTTGGGTTGGTGACCGTGGGCGCAGGAAACTTCAACAGTAATGTTCGTGTCGAGTTTTTTGGTCCCGGTGATATTCTGCTTGGCACGATCGACGATTCACTTTGCCCAAGTCCTCTACCGAGTGGCAGTGGTGCGAATTGCAACACGGTCTCTGAGGATGACCTTTTCTACGGCTGGTTCGACATTGGCGGAATCGCGCGCGTCACAATAGATGACCCGATCAACTCGGCAAACCTGGTCAATTTTGACCACCTTCAATACGGTACTGTGATCCCTGTACCGCCCGCCTTGCTACTGTTCGGCTCGGCACTGGGTTTGCTGGGTTGGGCTCGCTCATATAAGGAACGTTAACGAAGGCACGGGAACCCCCGGTAGATCCGGCCTCGCGCCGTGTCGTTTTGTAGGCTGTCCCGATGTCTGCAATGCGATAGAACCAGACTATCGGACGCTCTGAGGTAGTCTGAATCACCCATTCGGGCTAGTTCAGCACGCCCAAGATGGCTCTTCTCGGCCAGGAGCGGACTTTGCATGATTGATATCACTGAGCAAGCTTCTCGCCCTCCTCAGGCAAACCGCCTCTTCGCAAAATTCGCCATCTGACCGGACGGTATACAACACCGTCTCCGACCATTTCCCAGAACTGGTATGAAACAACCAGTTCATCACCAACTTTGATGGGCTGGTCTAGCTCTGAGACCGATACGGTTACTTTCTTGCCCTCAAAGTCAGCACAAGTCTGATCTGGGTAGGTGGAAAAGCTGAGGCGCGCGACAAATTCAAACTCGTAGTTTTCGGCGTTGTCCGCTGGGAGCTTGTGTCCGCTCGTCGACACTCCTCCGAGAATGCAGTGTTGCTGGTATGAGGCAGATGAAGACATGCTCACAAGTATCAATGCCAAGGCAGTAGAAAGCGTCCTGCTTCGGCCAGAAGCGGACGAAGCAGTCCGCTGCTTGCACGGGTTAGGGTGCGACGTCATGCCGCCACTTTCCTGAGGCATCGTAAGCCGCGAAACACCATTACTATACATAGTGCCGAGACGAGTGAAACAAACGAGAAAATGAACAGAAAAAGCGGCGCTAAATGAGCTGTCGACATATCACGAGCCGAGTTTGGCTGAAACAGCCAGCTGACGGCGTAGACAATTGGCAGCGTTGCAACAAGACTGCTGGGTAGAACCACCCACCGTGGATCTGTCTTTAGGAGTTTCAGGACTGCAAGTAGCGGGGTGATCCAGATTAGGGACATCAAGAGAACAACCCTGTCGTTTCCGTCTCCTGCAAACAAGCCGAGCAGTGCGAACGAAGGAATGCTGCAGATCCCTAGGAGCATCACGCACCGACGAATCGAGAACCCACCCACCAGAGCACCCTAACGCCTGCGACAGTGGCGGGGCGCCGCTGGCGCGCCCGTTGCGCAAGCAAGAGGCGTGACAGACGAGACCGTCCATTGCTTGCGTTGTTTATGTGGCATATCGTGATACTACGACTGGCAAGGAAAGCCAGAAGCCGAAAAAACTGCCCAGGAAGTAATCCTTGAGACGATGCTCGGTCGCGTACCCAGCTAATTCCCGGCCTCCAAAGACGAAGACCGGTAATGCTACTAGGCCATAGAAGAGGGGTTTGAACCAGAGCGCGAGACAAAGGATGCCCAGTACGAAGAGCGTGCTGGCGACCACGCGCTTCAGGGATCTACCGCTGAGTGACCCTCGTCGCCAGCGTGTGACGAAGTAGGTCATCGCTATCGCGATTGCTGTCGCCGCTAGTGATGCCCCGAGGCTAGCCCACATAACAGGTGATTCCATGGACGCTGCGATGAATCTCGGCGCAGGTGTCCATGTATGAGGATTGAGGTTTCATTGTCACGATTGTAGCGAATCGGGGGCTATCGGCTCGCGAATGCGACTTATTTCTGCTTCCGATCTGACCGACCGGGAAGGGTCAGAAATGGCCTATCAGACGCTCAAGGGCAACCTGAATCACCCGTCCAGGCTACTTCAGCAGCCGTTAGATGACTCTTCTCGGTTGGGAGCCGACCAGCGGAAAGGGTAATCGGCAAACGCAATCGCGGACTAAGCGAACGAGTATCTCCGCAGTCTCCGCAGATCGCCGACCGGACATGTGGCCAGGCCGATACCCCGCATGCCCTCGTCGTCTGCCAGCGTCTGGAACCCGTAGTAGTAGAAGTACAGCCTGTCACGACT
>JANQQA010000180.1 GCA_028285205.1 Bythopirellula sp.
TGAGATCTTATCAACGAAGCTCTTGGCTTGCAGTTTCATCGCGAGCTTGCGGTATTCGGACGCGTTGAATGGAACCACCTGCAGCAGCGCGAGTGCCATCTCGTCTGACGAATTAGCACCCCAGGCTACGGGTTTTGGAGGAGAGTTTGGATTTCGCACGTTCTCCGCAGAATTGTCGTAGATCCAACGCATCCGAAGTTGAGTTCCTTTTGGCAATAGCAGCGGTTTCCGATAGCGGTAATCGTCTTGCCAGTTGAAATCCCAGTCCTGAATTCGCAGCAGCGTTTCCTCCCCGCCACCCGGAAGCGTCGCTGAAACGTCAATCGTCTTGCCCAAGTAGTGCGCGTGCGGACGAATGCCGACGGCCTCCACATCGACCGGCAGCTCGAACTGATCGACAACGTCGTAGTCCGTCGCGCCTGCTGGGATGTCGATGGTCGTTGACGCCAAACGTAAGAGATACGACGGGCGTTTGGGACGCTTATCTGTGAAGTGGAAACCCAACTGAAAATCGACCGGCTCTGGTTTGCCGGTGGGCAACATGTGGAGTGTTAGTATCAAATCGCTCGACGGATCGAGGCTCCAAGCCATGTCTTCCGGATACAGGATCGGAGTTCCGCCCGGCGCCCACCCAGTGAGGTGTCCGACCGCCGCCGATTCGATGGGACGCATGCCGACAAACCCTGGTTCGTTATCCAGCGCATCAAGTTCACGGGACTGTCCGGTGGGATCGAAAAGGATATCCGCGTGATGAATGACCTGAGCGTTCGACGGACGGCATTCGAGACCGCGTACATAGTGAATGCCGTCCAGCGGGATGGGAATCACAAAGCTACGGAAGACGTCTTCTCCACCTGCCGGTAACTCATAGGTTTCGGACATCTTTAGCACGAGATCAGGCTCGCCTAACAACCAGCCCTCCGCAAATTCCGGGGGCTTGGGCAGATCCCGGGGATCGCCTTTAGGCGTACCGTTCTCGAACCATTGTCGAAACGTCGCTACATGTTCGGGACTCAGTCTTCGGACGTCAGCAAATCGCTCTGGGCCACCTTCAGGCTTCCATGGCGGCATAAAGCCGCTTCCGGTCACGTCGGCCATCTGTTCGGCCCTCGACGCGGCGTCCTTGAACGTCAAGAGATCAAATGGCGCCGCTTGGCCTGGGCGATGACATGGCGTGCAGTGTTCGTAAATCAGTGGAGCGATATGTGCACTAAATGTCACGGGAGTAGCTTTAGCAGCGCCCGAAGATTTCGGTTCGCTCACGGGAATATCTTGCGAACCCTGAAGCTCCTCGCTGCGCTCACCGCATCCGCCCAGGAGAACGAATGCTGCCAAGATACAGAGCAATGTCAGATTAGTTTTCCACATGGCAATACTCGACGACGCGAACGCTCGTTGGTTGTCCGCGAACCGCGGTTCTTTTGCGAACTAGGGCTGTGTGACCGGTGTATTCTTCCGAATCCGCACGCGCAGCTGATCCAGAGCATCCAGCATAGCTGAATCTGTGCCGACTTTCTTCGCGGCTTCGATGGCGTCACCGACGGTATCCGCTGCATCGCTATGCCGCCCCATGGCAATATAGCATTCTGCGAGTATTCGCAGGACTTCCGGATTGCGTTCTGCGGTGACTTCCGAGACGTACTCCAATAGATGAACGCCTCGTTGAAGATCAGCACCATCGTTTGCTGATCGTTTGACGAGCGATTCAGCCAGCCCGGTCATGGCAGGTATCGACTGTGGCGAGCTACGAAGCACTGCCTCGAACGCCGTGATCGCGTCGTTGAGCGTCAACAAACGTGCTTTCGCCAAGAGGAGCATCTCATTGTGCGGGCGGCGAACCAAGGCGAGATCCAGCTCACGAAGCGCATCGGGCAGACGACCTTGCTTCGCCAGCGACTGGGTTAGCCCCACCGTTGCACCGGTCGCGTCGGGGTCAAGCTCCACTGCGAGCCGGAAATGCTCCATTTGTTTATTTGTGTCGCGTAGCAATCCATAAAGCACGGCGAGATTGGTGTGTACGGCAGCGTTGTCATTTTCATGGTCAGCTGCGATGAGGAGGTGCTTCATCGCGTCACGCAGCTCTCGTTGCCCGAACAAGATCGTAGCCAGACCGAAATGGGCCCTGGCATGAGTAGGTCTGAGTTGAATCGCGTCTCGATATGCGGAGATCGCCGCTTCGGTCTGGTCTGTTGAGGCGAGTGCCCTCGCCAATTGATAGTGCGCGTAGAAGAAATCGGCGTCGGTATCAATTACCTCACGCCATGCGGAGATCGCTTTGTTCGTTTCTCCCTGCTGCATCTGAAGCAAACCGATCGTGAATTGCGACACGACATCTCGTGGGTCTTGCTCCGCATCTTGCTTGCACAAGTTAAGGCGGGCTTGCCACTCCTGTCTGCTCGTATCCTGGAGCAGCAGAGTTCGATCGAGTTCGTCCGACGCATGGAGCACCAAAGCCGTTGCGGATGACGACTTGTACTCAGTATGCTCGGTCGCTAGTGCATTGCTGGCAGCGAGGCTTAGCTCGACGCCATGTCCGAACTCGATTCGTCGTTCAGTGCCGACGAACGCGTTGCTCGAATTAGTCTTGATTGGCCATTCTGATGTGGCTTTACTTTCGTCTCTGGGTTTTGACTTTAGCACTAGATTGCCGGAGCTGTCCGAAACAACCGTCAGCAGCTGCGCACCGCGAGCCAAAACCACACGACGGTGATAGGGTGTTCGCTCATCGGTGCCTTCGGCTAACCAAAGTACAGTCGACGGATTGAACAGTCGATTCTTAAGTTTCAGCTTGAACTTGAGTTTGAGCAGTTGGTACTTCTCTGTTTTCGGTAACCGCACAACAACGGCGATGGAGTGCTTCGGCGGCAACCGCCAAGCCCAAGCGGAGCGAGCTGTTTCTGGCATCCCATCCGGCGGCGAGGCGAGAACCCGTGTGCCTAATGGCGTCAGTCGCGACTCGATCGATCCCTCAAAACCGGGCTGCTCGTCTTCGTCAATCAAGTGATCGAGTAATCCGTCACCAAAGACCCACACAGATTCGACCACCTCGGCCGGAACATCTCCGGTGTCGATCGTAATCGACTCGACGTAGCGGTTCGTTGACAACCGCGTTGGCACGACGAGCGTCCGCCGCCGCGACGGCTCTCCAGCGCGAATCACCAGTGTTTCTGATGCCGTGATCTCGATGAATTGCGTTTCGGCGAACGTCGCTTCTGCCGCGTTCGTGGCGGTGCAGACCACGTGCGTCGCGCCGATTGCTGACCATATCAATCCGACCATCGCCGGTACTTTCCATGGACTCATCGGAGCTGCTCCCGAAGCCATGGCGACAAACGATGTGCAACTGCGTGAGCAAGCGCCTCGTTTGCAACGGGGGCGGGATGAACGGTGTCGAGGAAGAGATCGTCGATTGTATGATCTTGCAGCAGTCTTTTGAGTATGGCGATTCCGTCGATATAGCCAGCGGCGCGGTACGGACCGAATGACATCTGACGACCGATCTTGATGGCTTCGGTCTGATACGCCGTCAGTTCCGCGTCTTCTCCATGCTTTGCAAACTCCTCGACGGTTCGTATTGATCCTGGGACCAGTAGCAAGAGATCAACACCTCGACGATTAGCTTCGGTTTGGATTTCTTCGATACGCTCACGAAACTCTTCGGGCGACACGCGAGGTTCGTTGGGCCACGGTGCGGGAGCGGCACTTCCGGCAGCGATCGCACGTGACGCCATCGTGGCGAGGCGAGACCATGCAAATGGTGCTGGTGCCATTCCGGCACGCCAGGCCGAGTACTGCACAGCGTCGCTTCGTCCATCCCAACTGTCGCCGTCGTTCCAGCCGAAGCTCAGGATGATGATGTCCGGCTCAAGGCCGTAACCCATCGATTCGAGCTGACGGTGACCTTGGAACAACGTATATCCTGGTACACCAGCATTGATGCAGCGTATCTCAGCGTCAGGGAATTGTTCACGCAATCGCAGCTCCGCTTGGAATGCAACGGTGTCCTTGTGGCTGAGACCGTAACCAAAAGTGCAGGAATCACCGAGGAAGAGGACTCGAATTTCGCCGGCCGCTTTAGGACCGAAGTCCTCCTCGTCACGCAGGCTCTGACTATTGGAGATTAGCCCGAAGA
>JANQQA010000184.1 GCA_028285205.1 Bythopirellula sp.
GGTAGGTAGTCGGCCCGGGCCGTTGGATACCCCGCGCGCGCGACGGGAACGAACGCGCGTTGACGCGTTGCGCCTGATGTGTCCTTACGCGACGGATCGGTGTCGTCCGTGGGTAGCTCCAGTCCGGTTAGCGATTCGGGGCCGACGTAGGCTGTCAGTTCGACGAGGTTGGACTCCGTGCCAACATTGAGCTCCAGCTTTCCTACTTGCGCGGCTGGATCGTCCAAGCTGTGAATCGTCAAATAATCACTGGACACGACTACCAGTTGTTCACCGATGCGAAGCGACCGCCTAATTCGCGAGTCGTGCTTGATCGTGGCCAAGGGTTCAAAGCCGGCCGCGACGTCGATCTGAAATACTTGCAGGGCCGACTCGCCTGCGTCTAGGATGGGCGAGTTGTCGACTCCGAAACGAAATCCGCCGCGCTGCGAGGTACTGTAAATCGGAATCGCGAGGATCTCCGACTCGGGAAAGTAACTGACTGCGTGATGCTTTCGCAGTGCTTCGGAGTCAGTGCTGCGCCCGCCACCGAAGGAGTAGCGGTGGGCCAGCTGTGGATCATCCAGGTCGCTGACGTCGAAGATCGAGACCTGTAGCTCCTGGAACCTGCCAAGGTTCTCGTCAGCACCGCGACCGACACCCAGCAAATAGTCTTCGCCCAGTGGCTGCAGGTAGTCGGAAAACCCAGGAATCTTCAGTTCACCGGCGATAAACGGATTGGTCGGATCGCTCAGATCGATCGCGAACAGCGGGTCGACCTTGCGGAACGTGACGACGAACGCCTCGTCACCTAAGAAACGAACGGAGTGCAAGTTCTCGTTGGGAGCGATGTCGGAAATCTGGCCCACGATTTTAAGCCGTTTACCGACCTGTTGAAGCACGAACAGCTCTTGCCCCGAAGTCCAAGTACGTCCCGTGGTGACGACGCGCAAGTAGCCATCGTGCTCATCGGCTGCGAACTGATCCGTGATTCGCCCGTCAACGGTCCCTCGCGCGCTGAGCTCGATCGAGCCGTCGGCTCGATTGAAATCGAACTTCCAGATGGAAGTCTGTGCCGCGTATCCGCCCCATAGGGACAGACCGGTCGAGAAGTTACGTGGGGCTGTCCCGAACAAGTACAAGCTGTCTTCAGATGCGTAGATTTCCGCTGCACCGCTCGTGAAGATTGTCTTGGTCGAAGCAGGCCCGGCATCGCTGATGAGCGTATCGACCGTGGCAACCGTCGTCGCGAAAGAATAGCCGTTGGCCAACGGTCGCCTCATTGCCTCCAGCTCGACGAAGCTCTGCTGCTCGATGACATCGCCATCGACGTCGAGCGTCCGATACCCAGGCAACGAGAACTCTTCCAGTTGTTCAGAGACGCGCCCAAGGTATTCGTTGCGTGTTTCGTAACGCAACTGATGCTGTTGCGTGACTTCGTCGAAATCCAGGGAGTATCTCTTGATAGGCGGCAGCAGATTCGACCAACTCATCTGCTGTTGTACCACCAGCCGGAGCTGGCCCTCAACCATCCGCGACGACACGAGTTGGCCATCGAAATCGGTGCGCTGCACAAGCGTTGGGGTAGTTCGGTCCGCAATGTCGAGCACGTTCACCTGGGTAGAGAACGGCTTCGGTTGGAACGGGCCGCCCCAGACATCACCAATGACAAGAGGTGTTGATCGGATCAGTCCAGTGCTGAAGTTATGCCATCCGCCTCCACCAATGCTAATCAGGGTCAGTCGGTCTCCGCTCAGGTACATGCCGATGGGTCTCGATTCCAACTGCACACGTGACGCGATCGTCGAGCTCGTCGCATCGCGCACGTCGATGATTAGCAGTTCCTTTTCGGCAATCATGTACAAGAACTCGCCATCGGTTTCGACCAAGTCCGCCTCGTCCACGCCCGCGACTTGCGCGTTCGTCGTCGAAAAACTGGCTACGCTATCCAAAGCGATTCCCG
>JANQQA010000193.1 GCA_028285205.1 Bythopirellula sp.
TTTGCTTGGATTGGTGGCGGTCACGATGGTCCTTGGGCTGGTGGGCATATCACAATGACTATGACTCGCATCGCCTGTTTAGAGCACTGCCAAAATGTCTGCTCATGGCCGAGAAGAGCCGTTCAAGGGCCCCAGAAATCGTCTGAACGGGTGATTCAGGGCGTCTCAGAACGTTGATAGGCTGGTCCTGACCCAAAGCGGACGTCGGTTTGCAACGGCGCCATCCAGCTTTTTCCTGGTTCCGCAATCTACACCGATCAATGAAGCATCATTTCGGAGACTTCCTCGACCGTAGCTTGGGGCATTGGTCTATCTGTCCGAATCGCGATCGTTGGGCCTTCCACGTGGACGATGTCAAGGACGTACCTAGTGACCAATCTACTCTGACGATTACCAAGAATGATCGAAACTGGGAGCGCATCTTCGACCTTCCGAAACTTGAAGAACTCACACTCCACGAGCCGTCAAAAGAGCAAGTTCGAAGTATCGAGCAACTAACTGGTTTGCAGAGGCTACGCATTACTCACGCTAGACCAAAGTCCTTGGATTTCCTTTCTAGGCTGTCGATCCTTCGCGAACTAGTGTTGGAGTATGTCTCTGGCGTAGAGCAGCTCGAACCGCTCGGGTCACTGCCTGGACTGGAATCCCTTCACCTTGAGAATTTGAGGCGAGTGGAGGACTTCTCTGGGGTTGCACCGAGTAAGTCGCTGAAGTATCTCTCAATTGATGGAACTCTGGATTGGCGCCAACCAGTTCGAAACCTTGATTTCCTTGGTTCGCTTGGCAACCTCGAGCTTTTGAGGTTAGCTGGCGTCCGTGTATTGGCAGCAACTCCCGCCCTGAGTGGTTTAGCCCGATTAGGGAAGCTGAAGAAGTTGAAGATCGCAATGAATGCTCTCCCGATCGAGGACTTCGCATTCATCGAGGCAATCTGCCCGACTGTCGATGGCGCGAGCCGACCCGCCTATATCGTCAACGAGGCAAAGCGCAGAGAACTCTCTAGTCGTGATTATCGAGCATCCATGCCCGAGTCCGAGTTTCTAGGATTCAGCAATGCCGGTATCACGGAGAGTGGCGAGCGCTACATCGTCGAGCCGATGTCTGCGTTTCTATTAGGTAAAGGCACGCGAACATTGAGCGGAAAGCCAGAAAACATCATCAAGAAGTGCAAAGAGTACGAGGCCCGATATCGGCAGATGGTCGAGGAATACCGAGTTACTGCGTAGATAAACGGCAGCTCCTGGCCGATTCCAGGCATCCAGAAGTCTGCTCCATCGCGCGAACGAGCGATTCCAGCAGTCTGCAGCCCTCTTGTAGTCTCTTCATGACCCATTGCGGGCGCTCACGTTTTGATCAATGACTAGACTTCTGATGTTCCCGGCGAAGCTACTGGTCATCGCTATAGCCGGGTTCTCGGGCCTGCCTCTTAGTGTCCAACCCGCTAGTGGCGGCGAATGCGATCGCGACGCGACTGACTACCTTCTAGTTGACGCAATACCCATGGCAGAAGATGCCGGCTTTGAGTACGAGAAGGATATCCATCGAGCCTTTTCTCACGATCGAGAGTCCTTGTCTCGACTATTCGCCCTAACGGTCGCTGGCGTGCTCGATGGATCTGGTGCGGATTCACACGCTTCAGTGCTGTGGGATCTGATGCAGTGTTGGGGAGACGATGAGTTTTCGAGGGCGTTGTCACAACGCTCGAGCGAAACCGTACGTCGGGTCATCGCGCAGCTGACGTACGCGCAGGCTGACCTTTGTCCGGAGTGCATTGCTAGTTTTCCTAAAACGTTCTCACTTACGAGACCGCTGGTCGACTGATGTCCGTTTCCGGCCAGGGACAGACCTAGACAAATGAAAGAGGGTTGCGATGGCTAACGGCTCAATACACGAGTACGACGCGGAGTATCTTGCCGAACTGGAATCCGATTTGGCGCTTCTAGAGCCAGTGATCGCAAAGTTCGCGCACGAGAACGGACTTGACATTAGTAGAAAGAAACACTCACCTGGTGTCGAATGGGGGCACAGTCCTCGACGATTCGTGTGCGTAGCAGCGGGCCGCACACGGGTCGGCGAGCGCTGGTCCGTGTTAGCGATAGCGCGAATGCGGAAGGCTGAAGGACGATTCCAGAAGGTCGAGCGCCTACGCGAGGGCATTCGACGTGAAGAGCTTACTCGGCTTGTCAATCAGCTTGATGAGCTACTTCACCGGGGTTGGCGTATTGCCAGTTCGTGGAGCGCAGGCGACTTAGAACCCGGATAAAGGGGTTAGTTTATTGTCTGCAATTAGCCGGTTTCGGCCCGAAACCAAGAACCGACGCTAGATCGAAAAACCTGTGCCGCGGCCGAAAGCGACGATGCGGCCCTTCGAGAACCATGGCTCTCTACCGAACAGCGCCCCTATGGGTCACGCATCCCCGAGCTGACTGTAAGGTTGTTGCAACTATAGGGTAATATGCAACAATTACTTATGCGGCAACTATTTGACATAGCTCCACCTAGCCTTCTCTGGTGCCGCTACTTGTCTCTGGCTATCGCAACTCTTGCGCTTGAGCTGGGATGCATAGAAATCGTCTGTTCCGCAGAACGCTTGTATCTTGTAGGTGGGCTGGGCTATTCCTCAAGCGACGGCATCGTCGCCATAGACCGCCAATCAGTCGATCTATCTCCGTCCGCTACAGGTTTCTCAGGCGCTTCGCTACCGATAGACGATAGCGATTTTTCATGGCACGCGTTGGCCGGGTATCGACTGAACGACTACTTCGGACTTGAGGCAGGTTTCTTCGATCTAGGCTCATTTCGAGCGAAGCCGAACGCACTGTTTGCTTTTCCGAATGAAGCAGAAATCGGAGTTCGGCAGATCTACATCGGCGCGAGGTTTCGTGCGCCAGTTTACAAGAAGCTATACGCAGCATGGACAATCGGTGCAACACGTGCGAGCTTCGATGCTCGCGGCAACCTGCTAGTCGAGCAGATCGTCTTATCCAACCCGCCGCCGCTGCCTCCTCCTATTTTCATAACACCGGGTGAACCGACTGTTGTCGGCCCGGTCCGGCCCGCCCCAGTCATTAACTTCGTCGATCCCGACGATGAATATGGCTTCTTGTTGGGGTTTGGTTTCGAGCTGCCCGTCACGAACAAGATCTCACTGGGTTTGGATTATCGTCGGCACGATGCAAGGATTCAGACGATCGAGACTATTGACCTGAGTCTCATCCTCGGTCTTTAGGGGAGCCTTTTTCCGCAGCGAGATGTGCTATCGCGGACCGATGATGTCGGCTGGCCGACTATGGGCGTCCAGGAGGTTACTCCCCATCCCAATTGCGCGATTCCAGCCGCCTCCCGCCTTCTGGTAGTCTCATGATGACCCGAAGCGGGCGGTCGACTTCGATCACAAACTAGGAGCAAATTCCCTACACACATTGGCAACGAGTGTTCGACCTCATTCTACGGATAGTCCGATTGCGAGGATGGGGTGTGGCCGTAGTAGCGCTCTATGTACATCATGTCGAAACGCGATCCAGAACGAGACAAGAAGCGCTCTCTAGCTAGGGACTATCGGACCACCGCATGGAACTCCGATAAGGGCCTTCGCAAGTCTTGGCCTCGGAAGAAGCAGATCGCGAACGGAAGCTCGCGCCGGAGATACCGTCAAACGCTAGCTGCTACGCTCGATGAGACGGATCAGCGGCTGAACTCCATCAAACCAAGAACTGTCGGCACGAAAGGTAGCGTATCGCTACGGGTTCACATACAGGAGAGAATGCAACGACGTCTTGTGCGGGTTGGTCGCAAAGCTAGAGGCAGAAAGAGGCTTGCAGCATCTATCGACTGCAATGGTGACGATAGTTCGCATTGATCTGCTTGTAACCCTTTGCAGGCAATCGCTAGACGATGAGAACGAAAACCAATCGGAGTCTCTGACTACAGGGATCGCGATACTGAAACCCTCGTCGGGAAACTTCGAGAAGCGCAAGAACTGCTTCTTCAGGAAGGCAACGTTCGCGGCTCTGACTATGTAGCCAATATTTGTGACTCAACATCGTTGGGCGACTTGTCAGCAATTTCGGGATACAAGAAGAACGTAGGCGGTATGGGTGGAATCGCTGAGTTTGGAGTGACTGCAGAACACCAAGCTGTAATTGAAGAGATCGGGTGCCTTCTAGACGACTAGCCGCGCATCTTCGTGAAGTGCGACCGGCCGCTCCTGGCCGAGAGGAGCCATCCGGGGGCACCGAAGTAGCCTGAATGGGTGTTTCGGACCGCCTCAGAGCGTCTGATAGTCTGGTCCTGACCCGTTGCGGCCACTCGTTGGGCATCAACAGTGCTTCCTAATTCGTCGGAACGGCATTACGTAAACAGCGGCAATCGACTCGCCTCCGGGATTGCTACAGTCCTGTCAAGACCCGCCCAAGCTAACCATCGGAGTGGGTCTTTGTGACAATAAGCTAGGGGTCCAATATGCGTTTGTCAGTAGCTGTTCTGTTCGCATTCGCCGCGACAGCAGTATTTCCGGTCGAGGCAGCAAACATCTCAGTACGTGCCGAAGGTGTCTTTTCGGAGTTCTTCGACCCAGACGGCTTGCTGCCGTTCTCTGAACCTGCGCCAGCCACACTATTCGAGCTTTCATTGTCCTACGACGACTCTACCCCTGATTTTGATTTAGGTGATGATTTTGGCGTGTACGCGGGTGCGATATCCGCGTTTCGACTCGAATTTGGCGGGCTGACTTTCGGATTGCTGTCAGGAACGCGAATTGACGTGTTGGACGATTTTTCCGGTACCGCCGGATTCATCGACTTTTGGGGCGGAAGCACGGCAGCACTAGAGTTCTTCCCGGGAAGGACGGTCGTGGAAACTATTGGCCTGTTTCTCACTACCGAATCGCAAGGCCTGCCCATTCCGATTCTCGATTCCGACGCCTTGGTACCACCGTTCGGCCCAGCGCCCTGGGACATCGCCGAGATCGCGTACCGAGTACTGGATTTAGGTGGAGAAGCAACGACGACCCTCGCTGTTGCAAGAGCGACTGTGACGAGCATTACTGTAGTCCCGATCCCTGCCGCTCTCTGGCTCTTTGCCTCCGCACTCGGCTTGCTTGCATTGAACCACCGGCCCTCCAGGAATGCTGACGGCTCGTTGCTATGAGAGCAGCAATACTCATCGCATTACAATTTTGTTCCGGCGCGGCTCTAGCCGAAATTCTCCGAATTGAAGTTAGCGGGGAAATCGTGACAGCTGACTTGGGGCCCGCTAGTGTTGGTGACAGGCTTACAGTCATTGCCAACGTGGACCTAACCGCAACATGTAGTCCCTGGAATTTTGACTCTCTCTTCCCACAGACCAGCGGAACGTATTGCACTTACTCTCCAGTTGTTGGTCGCGTCGAGGCGGGACCGCTAGTCCTGCCTTTGGGCGAGAGTGATTGGGATACCGTCGAGGTCATCGTTGTCGATGATTGGAACGCTGAGTTTCCTATGCCAGTCAATGGAGGCCTTCCTTTTGACGGGTTCAACATCTTCGCAAGTGGCGGTCCACTGATTACGAGCTTATGCTGCGAAGTCATCCTAGAAGCACGGCTGGAAGGACTGGACGCTAGCGTCTTCTCAGAAGCGTCTCTTGCGAACTGGTTCAGCGCGGACCTAGAGGACTTCGATTTCTCTGAGATCGAGCTGGTGACCTCAAGACCCGAGGGGGACCTTGGTTACGTGGCGGAGATTGACTCGCTTTCCATAGCGGTTGTGCCCATTCCGCCCGCCATCCTGTTGTTCTTTTCTTCACTGGTCGTAGTAATTTCGCGGAAAGCGCCCTAGCATCTATGCGACTAAGATCCCGGAAGGCAACTTCCAAAAGGGAGAGTGGCTTCGGGAATATTCTAGCTACGAAGAATTGGTTGAGCTGGCCGACGAATTTGACGAGTTCCTCCACCGAGACTGGAAACTCGTCAACACTTGGAGTGATGATGACCTAAAGCCCGACCACGGTCTTTAGCCGAGTGGCCGCTACTGGCCGACTGCGGGCATTGAGCGGGTCCTGCAATTTTCGGAGACCGAGGTTAACGTGAGCAAACCGAAGAGTCCCTCGTGGCGGCTTGTTGACGCGGATTCTATAGCCCGCGAAAACAAATATACCTTCTACAAGCCATCAAGGGCTGTGATTGCGCAGGTACAGCCAGGGGAACTAGTAAAGCTGATTTTTGCTTTTGACTCCGACGACCCTGCTGCGCCGAACGCGGAGAGAATGTGGGTGAAGGTAACTCAAGTAGGAATCGACAAATTTATCGGTGAACTTGATAACGACCCACTTCATATCAAAGACCTCGCCTGCGGTGACACGCTGTCTTTCGGGCCATGCCATATCATCAACACCGAGCACGATGACAGCGATAATCTCGTCGAGCGTTATATAAGTCGATGCTTTGTTACTAGGCGCGTCCTCGAAGGAGAAGACCCGCCCGGATATCTCTATCGTGAGGAACCCGATAATGAGCGCGATAGCGGGTGGAGAATCCTCGCAGGTAACGAAACAGAGGAGTTCCTGGCCGACCCAGACAACTTGACGTTCGTCTCGCTTGGTGCTGTCTTGCGAACAAACGATTCGTTTGTCGATTTTTTGGATTCACCCGTAGGCTCGGCGTTCGTTTTCGATGAGAAATCCGGAGGTTTCGTGTCGGTAGCGGACGAAAGCTAAGTAATCGGTTGTCCGCTCCTGGCCGAGAACGGTCTTCGACGAGCCTCCTGGCACGCCCAAACGGGTGATTCAGAAGGTCACAGGATCTCTGGTAGGGTGGTTCTGACCCGAAGCGGGCATCCGTTGCCAGTTGAGCGGACCATTCTCTTGCAATTCACACCGTACGGATATTCGTGGGTTTTTCGGCAGTTGTGGCCCTACTTATCGCGACAACCGCAGCCGCTGATGTGTTGGGTAGCTACTAATCGTTCGGCTACTTCGCTGCCGGGTTGCTTGGCTTCTTTGTTCTGCCCGGCGAGAGTATTGGTAGGCTGTTCGCTGTTGCGCTATCTGTTGCCGCTACATCAATCTGGTATCTATGGCGTTATCGATTCACCGTCGAGTGCGCAGGAGCGACAGTCGTTCTAGCGTTCTTTGCAGCAACATTGGCGGGGCTTGGCCTTGTCGTCGGCTTGATGATGAATTGGCTAATTGGACGCGTCGTGAGCTGACGGCCGCTCTGGCCGATTGCGGACCTTCGGTTAGTCAAACAGCCTTATCAAGGCGTGTCGTTGCTATGCAAGCTTCAACCAACTGAACCTGAATCCCGCAAACGCCAAGCGCAGGAACGAGGTATATCCATGCGCCCTCTTGAGCCAGGTTTGCATTCCCTGGTACACAAAAAGGGCCCCGCCGGGGTGCGGGGCCGAAGTGTCGTTTTGAAGTACGGACTTTCCGGCGATTCAATATCGCCTTGCGCGCAGTCGGAAGTGTCAAGGGTTCTTGGATTGCGCACCTGTACTATGCGATTCCGGTCGCTCGCTGACTATCTGCTATTGCCGTCGTTTGCATTCAGTTAGGCCGAGTCACACGCTTGAGTGATGTAGTCGATTGTCCGCCATAGGCCAGGGGAACATCGCGCCGGCCTGTCTTCAATGAACACCGCTTGGCGCTTGCACAGACATCGTTTGGTTATCGGGCTCACCCAATGGCGCCTTCGGCCGCCTAGGTCGGCGAGTCGAATACTTCTTTCTGAAGATCCCCGTCCAGGTTATGGAGCGGCTGCGCGACTGCCAGCGAAAAGTACTTGAAACACACAGTTTGCTCTGGGTCTCGGAAAAACCAGGGATTTGCGAAATATGGTAAGCCGCGCCCTACGGGGCGCTACGACCCGCTAAAGTTGCAAAAAAAGTTCGTGAACAAGGACGATCATGAATTCGAACATACTCTCAGGGATCCTGCTTACCTCGACCTTATTGCTCGGTGCGACGCCGTCGGCGGTTGCCGAGACAATCCGCATTGACGCTACCGGTTCCGTTTGGAGTGGCTTTTTTCCGGGCGACCGGACGGGCGCGCCAACCGGGTTCTCGATTCAGCTTGACGGAAATCAAGCTTGCGGGGCGGGACCCGCGGGGTCTCCAATCGATACCGGCTCATACTGCGTGTATAACGCGGTCGAGGGACGGGCATACGTTGATGACGTCAGTTTTGAACTATCCCCAACCGAGTGGGACAGTCTGTACGTCTATGCCATCAACGATTGGGATCCGGAGCCTCCTTCGGACACTGGCGGGGCAGGCGAGCCCTACGACGCCTTTGGGTTGATCGCTTTCCGTGAACTGGGCGATGTACAAGCTGACGGTTCCGCATTCGAAAGCCTGCATTTCGGCTTCCTCGATCTGACCGCCACCGTATTCGACTCCGGTGAGCTCGCGGAGTTGCCTGGCTTGACCCTCGCGGGCTTTGACATTGCCTTCATGGATTTCATCGCCGAGGCGTCCAATCTGGGTGAGATGCAAGCTGCTAGTGGCTACTTTGCGGACGTTCATAGCCTGTCGGCAACGGTAGTGCCTATCCCGCCAGCGGCCTTGTTGTTCGGATCTGCGATTATGGGCCTTACCCTGCGGCGTCGCCCGTGTCGAGCTGGATAGCGGCCGACAGTCGTCCAAATGCATCCCGATTGCGCCGCGTTAATAAATTCGATGCGCAAGTTCCGCTTATAACAGTGAGGACACCTGATGAAGTTGCTTGGCGTTGCCGAACTCGCGGCTGCACTCGTACTGATTCTTCTGTCGATCTGGTCAATTTCCTGGGTATTCTCGTCTGCTGAACTGGCTCACGAGACATGCAGCGGAAGCTACTCCCTCTTCCATGAGCTCCCGCGATGCCGCCAGCCTTACAATGCGATGATTCTGTTTCTTGCCGCGCTGGTCGCCGCGATGC
>JANQQA010000195.1 GCA_028285205.1 Bythopirellula sp.
GCCTCGGCTGGGAACGGCACCATGATTGCGTTCGAGGCCCGCAGTCAGCGCCAGGTCCGAGAGCTTCACTCCGCCGCGCTTGCCGCAGGTGGTTCTGATCAGGGCCCGCCCGGATTCCGTGATTCCTATGGGCCCCATTTCTATGTTGGCTACCTTCGCGACCCGCAAGGCAACAAGATCGCTCTTTTCTCGAGCGATCCGGATGAACCCGGTCGGGACGACTAGCGAGGTTTTTCGACTGCATGCGGCGGCGTTGGCAGCACTACCGCATCAAGCATGACCGGCGAATCGCCACCAAATGCACCACTCATCGGAAATGCGGCCAGGATCAGGAAGATCCTGGCCGGCCGGGCAAAAACTCCCGCCGCTGCCGATGAGAACTGTTGCCACAAGAACGCAGCTATCTAATCAATCAGCGGCACAAAAGGACACGGAGGCTGCAGGTCCTCAGGCGCTGTCGTACAGAACGGCTCGGTTGCATCGAACTGCCTGCCGAAGGGGCTGAACACGCCAGGCGGTACAGCGGTCAGATTGAGAATGTCGGAAGCCTTGGCGTCAAGCACAAATCTGGCAGCGCGCCTCGTTTCTCGGCCTGAAACCGACGTTACTCTGGCTTCGATTTCCGCCTCGACCCAGCCATGATAACTCTGCGGGTAAATTACGTTCACTAACGCAAAACCGACACTGTCGGTTGTCGCGTGTGTCGCCTGTCCCGCGCCACCGCCCCGGGCAGCCACCAGCGCAACGTTGCCGGCCTCAATGCGGCCGTTCGCGTTGGTATCCTCAGCCACCGGAATAGCATCGAGCACGCCGTTTCCGTTCACATCCTCGTCATTACAGGTCGCAGTCACAATTCGTACCCACGCGCTCTGGCCAACAACGTAGCAACCCTGAAACCAGCGTATCGACTTGACACTGACCTGAACCTCAACGCCTGCCACCGGATTGCCTTCGGCATTGGTGACCCCAACAGCCCATTCCTTGAGGAACAGTGCCGAGTTCGGCTCGAAGATGTCGTTACCGGTACCCAGGCTCAGAAAAAGCACTTCATCGCCAACGGTCAGGGTCTCGATCTGGCCGATTGAGGTTCCGCGCACCTGGGCGCGAACCTGCACACCGAACTGGTCGCTCGGCGTCTCGCCGGCCGTGTAGGAAACCGACGCCCGACCCTCACTATCCGTTGATGCGAAATCTGCCGACAGAAAGCCCGCGCTTGAATCCTGGATTATCGAGAAATCAACGATCTTGTCGCCAACCGGGTTGCCTCCGGCATCGGTGACAATAGCAGCCAATACCGCTTCCTGGCCGGTGCCCAGGTTCTGCGGTAACGCGCTCAGGCTCACGTCAGCTGGGATCGGGCCAACTCCGGATGGGCCCGGCGGCTTACCGAAACCCGACTTGAAAGCGGCGAGGTCGCCGAAATTCACAATGCCGTTGCCGTCCATATCGACATTCGAATTTGCACGACCAAAGGCTGACCTCAATGCCGCCAAATCGGCAAAGTTCACCGTTCCGTCGTTGTTGAAATCACCGTCACAAAAGTTGCCAAAGCCATCGCCATCCGTATCAAGCTGTGTGTTTCCTCCGACATCCGTAAGTTCGGGGCCGTTTGCAACCTCAATACAATTATCGAAAGAGTCGTATATCCCATCGCTGTCCGTGTCCGCGATTGAGACAGCGGATACCGTTTCGATAAACGCCTGCACCACCAGCCTCGCCCCGCTCGAACCGTTTGTCACGGCTTCGCTAAGCAACAGATAGGCGAAGGGCTGGTTGAAATCAACCAGGTCGATCGTCGTCGGGATTTCAATACCGTCAAACACGGTGCCTGAAGTGTCACCGAGTGCGGCCTGCAGGTTGATGTACCAGTCGCTTGTCAGGAAGTGCTGACGAAGCTTGAGTCGATCGCTTTGCCCAAATCGGTCATTCACCACCGACAGGTCCTGATCCCACGGCCCGGTACCTGCGACGACGGCCGGTGAAGGAAGCGAGAGGCCAGCAGTGTCCAATTCACCTAGAACGACAGCGCTCTGATACAAGCCCTCCGCTCCGTCATCGAGCTCTACCGTCAATGGCGACTCGGTATCCCATGCGAACAGGACTCTGAACGGATCACCTTTGCGAAACGTGTGGCCCGGATACCGGTCTGACTCCCGGACAGAATCTATATCCCAAACGGAACAGTCATATTCGCCCTGGAGCAAGCACGTTTCCTCCCTTAGCTGTGCGATCGTTCCTTCGAAAAAGTACGCAGCGACCTCAGCATGGATAGTCGGCGCGAAAGCGAGCGCAATAGAAGCAACCAGGGTTCTTACTGGCATTGGGTCTTGCTGCAGTCGTCGCACCTGGAACGCACGGCGCGATTGTTGGCAGGGACAAGGGCGGCAACAACTAGGGTTCGTAATAAGTTGGAATACATAGGTCGCAGCCTTCTATAGGTCTGCAATCAATCCGGGCGCGCTATGACTCTTCTAGTGCCGCGGAATAGCGCTGCACAAAGTCTTCCGGCAACGTTTGAACGACACGGATGTCTATGGACATTGGCCGGGAGAACACTTCCACGTAGGTAACGGACGACTCGGCCTTGACTCCATGTGTCGAGGAAATCTCTCCGAGATCACGTCTTACCAGGGTGACGTTTTTGGTGCCGGGCGCGAGATCGACCTGAACGTAACGCCGACTTTCGAGCGTTCCGACGCCGCGATTGTTGACCAGCACATTGATAGGACCCATACCAACCACGCCAGAACGAAGCTCGTTAGACGCATTGAAAAAGACGATTCGAACCGAGCCTGAAGGGACTGGCGCGTCCAAGGCCTGACTTGCAGTAGCGAACTGGTGTTGAAGAACCGTGACGGAGCATGCGGCCTGCGCCACAATCAGAATACCTACTAACAATGACTTGGGGGTAGACATAGGGGATGGCCAGGAGTCAACTACGCGCGCCTATCTCCAGACGACTGCTACTCTGCTCTGCTTTCTTGAGAAAACGCTTCGTCTTCCGGCGGAACCCAGCCAAAACTCTCCGCCAGTTCCTCTTCAGAAGGATCGATCTGCTGAATTTCTTCGCCTGAATCCAGGGGCATCAGCGTCAGGACCAGTGGATTTGGGTCGAGGCTCTGTGTGGCTCCGGTCCCGACATCGATTGCTGCCCCCACGAAGCCGCCAATAATGGCGTTACCGGCCATGCCGGCCGCGCCGCTACCCGCGACTTTGTGTTTGACCTCGGCCTCGGCTGATTCGTAGCCGGATAGACTCGCCGTCACCTTGAACTTGGAACGCCGCTTTTTTGTGAGCGTGCACGGGGAGATGCAGGTTTCGCCAGTCGACAAGCGGATGTCTGCACCCGGCGGGTCGGTTTCGACCATGAAAGCCTCTGAGGTACCCCGCGTTACTGTTGCGCAACCAGACCCCAACACCAGTAGCGCGACGACCAAGAGCATTCTGTACATTGTCGATAACCTTTGTCTGTTCTTCTTATTGATCGAGTTATCCAATGTGAAATTAGCATCAGGAGAGTCCGAATAGAGAACTTTTCCACTGTCATTTCATATGGTGGTTAGGTTATGTATAGAGGGCGGGACGGACAGGGCGCGCTGCATTGAAAAGATCGCAGCGCCCATCGGAAGCCTTCTATGCGAGCAAAGACCTGGTCTGCAGACGAGGCGCGAGAGGATTGCTAACGAAAATAGTAATCAGCTACTTGCAAATTCATCTGCCGAGCGACTGCTAGCGGCCAAGAACAGCCGTTGGCTAGAGACGATGAGTAGGCTAACTCCTACAACGAGGGACAGCATTGCGTCTTGCCTCGTAGGATTGCGAGTGAGAAAGTCTATTCCTCACTATCAACGCTAAACGTCTTGAGAACGTCGTATCCATTTCCATCCAACTCAATCACATAACCGTCAATGTCACCCCACATTGCTACTGTGTGTGTATCCGTGATCGAAATTTTGTGATCTTCCAACACTGACTTGACGAGATAGTAAGCGTCATTGACTGCTCTTGAAGACTTGTAGCTACTAAAAACGAACGGGTTCTGCGTCAGAGTGTTCTTCCACATATCGCCGTCCATGATCAGTACGACATCACCTTCTTCATTTCCGGCTATTCGTATTGCTTGGTCATCAATTTCTATTTTTCTCTTCGCGCCATTGAAACTGTCGCAGTCTTGAGTAAATCCTATCGGTTTTCCACAAGCGACTTGTGTTGTGCTCACGCTCGGATTGTTTGCAGACTCCTTCACAGGTTCGACTGAAACACATCCGCATAGGATGGATGCGGAGGCTATTAGTAACCCCTGAATGATCTTCATGGTTCCTTCCCAATGGCTGAAACCATGGACGTCGCGAAACAACGAGTTTGGTTCATCCATGAACACCAGCTGACGGTTCGTTCCCGTGACTATAGCGAACTCGGGCCCATCAAGCCTTGTACGCTGGGCAAAATCGTGATGGATCTCAATGACTACAATGGTAAAAGGACAGGCTTACCAGGCGCTTTGTGACAACATCTATCGCCCAATTAGGCGACCTATAGAGTCCCTGGATGGCTGCGCTCGGCCAGATGCAGTCAGCCGGCCGAACCAAAAGCGATAACGGCAAATGTCGTTCAACTATCTGGCCTCTTGTTTGAAAAAGTGAGCAATCGCAAGTGTTAGCCCGGAAATTACGAACGAAAATACAAGAGAGACTGGGACTGCAATGAAAACAAACTTGTCTAAATGCCCTTGCTCAAAGTAGACAGCTACTTGAAGTGCAACAACACCAGCTATCGTAGAAAAACTACCTGCAAACCCTACAGACCCGGACACCCTCTCCAATAGGAGAGTTAGTGGCGATACGACTATCACGAGAATAAAAATTCCGGCCAACACGAATGTCCGTTAGGGGTCATTACCAGCCTACCAGAACAACCCTGACGGTCGGAATCCCACGTCTAGATGATACTGGGATGCCTTGAAAACCCGCTCAGCCCTAGCCAGTCATTCGTTGCGACGGAATCGCAGCCTGCTGCAGCCGAGAAAGCCAATGGCAGAAACAAATAGCCACGCGGCAGCAGGGATTGGCACGACCGTAACCTCGTATGAGTCAAGGCTAATCAATATCGCTCTTGAGAAGTCGGCGCCCGGCTCGGACCCAGATAGAAAGACATCCATTGTCGCTGAATCAAAATCGCCATACTCGGCCGTTGCTACGTTCTCAAGACCGGCGTCGGCGAATACCATTTGGGTCGAATCGTTGAAGAAGGCTTCGTACCCAAAAACCATTTGGCCATCTATCTCAAGTTCCGACGTAGGGTCCGCCGTTGGATCAAGGCCGCCGAAGCGCATCCCGTCGCTCGGCACTGTAACCTGATTGCCGCGCAGAAAGAGCGTCGCATCATTGCGCATCAGGACGCCCGGACTGGACTGGAAACCGAATGCTGCATACGGCAGCGAGACCGAATCGCCAAACGTGACCGTTCCGTCAGTGATTCCCAACGAATAGCCAATCCATTCACCCTCAAAGGTGAGGGTGGCCGTATCGCTCAGCACAAACCCGGAAGCATCGAGATTGATCAGGAACTGGGCGGTGACATCGTCACCAGCCTGCACGGAGGGCAGCGTAGCAATAGTCGAGTCGACCTTGCCGGTCATCACTACGCTTACCAGCCCAGCCCAAGAGACCGGGGCAACAAGGAGCATCACGGCAGTCAGCATTACTTTCAAAACATCCCTACCCTATTTGTGACTGTGCCAATTTGTGATTGACCGTCATGCTATCGACCGATCGCGCCGCACACCATCCCAAAGCGACATAAGAAGGACCCTAGACAATGTGTGCTCGCCACATGATCGACGGCGTTAACTTCATTACGGTTCAAGTTTCGCCAGGCCGACTTCAAGTACGCAACCCTCGGTGATTGGGTCTGTAACGAGCGGGAGTGGCGCTGCAGCTGTAACGCGTTTACTAGGACTAGGACGCGGTCAACGCGGTCCGCATAGCAGGATCATCACGAAGTCCTACAAGCCGGTGCTTGTTGGGCTGTTTGAGTTGGCGGCAAACGGCCAGAAACGGACGGTGAAGGAATCGTCCTAACGCTACGGTTGGCTACTCGGCACGTTCGTTGTAAATGCGCGTGTAGTTTTCGAACTCAGATCCTGTGAGGTCAGCTTCAATGACAGCTTTCGCGATGCTGAAATCAACCACGAAGCAGCAGGCCTCCATCGTATCGGAGCCAACGCTTCCGCCGTCGCAGTGACCAAGACCTGTCCAGCCAAGCGTCTCATTCATCTTCGATTCGAGCTTGTGCCGTTTGTCCAGATCGTCGCTATCTCCAAAACTATCGACGGCATACTCAATGAGAAGGACGCTGTGATCGTCCAGATCAATCGGCCTGTACCCTTGCGAAACAAGGTCATCAATCTCCGATTGGATCTTGTCGGTCGCCTTCGTTAGCAGAGACGACTTGACGGTCTTGGTTTCCCCGGTTTGCCCTAGCACGCCCCAATGCACGGTGTGAGAACCGTCATCGTTGTCCCATGTTTCCCAATAGCGAGGCGGCTTTTCGTCCATCTTGTAGAGCTTGAGGATGATAGTCTCCGCTCTAAGACGAGCGGCTCCTTCGGGTCAGGACCAGACTATCAGACAGTTTGTGACGGTCTGAATCACCCGTTCAGGGGGCATTGACGGCCTCTGGGTGCTGGCTTCCGGCCAGTTCCAGCCGGTCAGCGCCTGAGCCTTGCGATAGGTCGCCCCGGCCATCAATCACATGGTGTCCCTTTAACTTAACACTGCGCCGTTAGCATCACCGACGATCACGCTCAGTTGCTATGCAACGATGGCAACTCGCTGATTTATCGAGTATCGGCCGACGCGGTGCCAGGCAGGATTGACAGTCTCGCCGAGAAGCGATTAGGTGTGAGTCATCGCTTCGTTCCGATAACGCACAATTCGGACTTTCGGATTAGTAATTCTACGAAAGGCGCAGCGCATGGCGTTGCAAAGGGGTTCTGCTATGGGTACCCGGCACGTCAGTACGACAGCGCTCATCATCGCGCTACTGATGGTCTCATTTGTCCCCGTGTCGCTTGCCGACACGGTCACTTACTCGACCCGCAGCCCCTTAAACGCCGACTTCGAATTCGGCGCAGTTCAATTCTGCTGCGACGTTCAGGAAGACTTTGTCATCGACCTGGCCCCTGTGTACCTGCCACCGTTCGATCCGGCTCTTGGAAGGCTGACCGGAGTGTCCTTCTCAATGGATGGCACAGTCGAGGTGAGCGCATTTCTCTTGGGGCCGCTGGATTTCGTCTCGTACTTCGAGGTGGAATTCGAATCGATCCTTCAAGTTGGTCTGCTTTACGACCTGGGCCCATCGACGATCTTTGCCTACGGCGTGCAATCAGGCATCTTCATTGACTGCGTATATGCCGAGAGCAACCCTAGTGTGGTTTGCGGCGATTCTTACAGTAACGTGCTTGACTTCGCGACCGACGGGGCGCCTGTCAGCTGGCCACTTGAAAGATTCGAAACTCTCACAAGCGGAACTCGCTGGAAGAACGCCATTCCTGGTCTGTCTCTTGGCTTCGCAATGTCTGACACCAACTTTTTTCCCATCGCAGGATCTCCACGGGCTATGTTGGAAGGTAGAGGTGTCATCACCGACGCCATAGTCAGTGTGACCTATGAGTTCACGCCCGTCCCCGTTCCTGCGGCCGTCTGGCTGTTGGGGTCGGCACTTGGTCTGCTCGGCTGGCTGCGAAAGCGAGCCGTCTAGGAACAAGCGGCCGGGGCTGTTAACGGACGTGCGCGGGCACAATGTTCGCGCAAGCCGAACCGGAATCAACGATACCCGCCAGAGATGAACCCTGACGCCCCGATGAGGGTCTGCAACGGGTCAGGAGCAGACTATCAGACGCTCGGAATCAGTCTGAATCACCCGTTTCGACTACGGTGACGGTCCCTGATTGGCTGTTATCAGCCAATAGCGGACACTGGCGCTGGAAATCAGCCGATGAGCAACAAGACGTGTACGCAACGGAGAATCGCCTCAACACCGTTTGTGGAAGGTCGTGAAAACTGAACTACGCAACCTTGGTGCCGTCGCCGCGTACTTCGGATTGTTGTTGATAGACGCCCTGGTCAACGTTTAGATTTTGCTGCGCAGAGTCATCCTGCACCAGAACCCGAAATACCCTCGAGAGCAAATCTTCCAGAATAGCGCTGCGCTCGTCCGCATCGCTCTCGCTAGGTCGAAACGCATCGATCTGTTCACGGTCCATTAGCTGAACTCGCTCGAGCATGCGTTCCACAGTATCGAGGCGTTCGCGAGTTACGGCGAGCTCCGTCGCCAGGGCAAGTGAAATACCTAACAATTTGTCGATTCTCGGATCGCCTGTAAAAACCGGGCGCTCGCCTGAAGCACTGCGGGTTGCTAAGCCGATAACATCCAGGCTGGTGTTCGCGTAGCGTGTCTTCTCCATCCTAAACCGCTCCCTGTCTAGTCCGTCTTCCGACCTTTCACCCGTGCAGTAATCAGGCCGCGTCCGGAATATCTGTTTTGCGCGCTCCCGCAACGTACCAATTGGGCGCTCGCCCGTAGTCTTCTGCTCGTTCAACATCGTCCCAACCCGCGGCAGCACAGCGTTCT
>JANQQA010000210.1 GCA_028285205.1 Bythopirellula sp.
CAGCGACTCACGCCAGTTTGCCGAGCGGACGTGGCCGTTGTGTGGAAGCAGTAGCAGATGCACGACGATGCCGTGGTCACGCAGGTTCAAACAAATCGCACGGAAGCGTTGCCAGAACACAGGGTCGAATTGCGTTAGATCGTACTTCCCGTCGCCGACGGCTTGGTACGGCTTGTACGTATCGCCCAGCATCGGTTGGATCACTCGCGTGCGACAATGGTTCAGTCCATGCTCCTGCGCCCACGCCGACCAGACGGTATACTCAGGCTCGTTGTCCCGCAGAAACATGTGCTCCAGGTGGCAACCAAAAGCGAGTAGTGGCTTGCCATCCCGCGCGATGTACGCCAGTCTCGTGCCTGCATTTTTGACTTCGAGTCCCTCGGCGTGCACCAGGCTCCCTAGAAGAAAGCCCGACGCGACAAGCATTCGAATGATGTGTTGCATGCTTCACCTTTGCTACGACAACGAATTGCATCTGCGTACGCGGTGGGAGATGGATCTCGATGATAAGACACTCTTTAGTGCGCGAATGTACGCAACAATCGATGTACGGAAGTATTTCACTGGCCGAAGGCCAGAATCACCGTAGCCTGGGGACAAAGTCCCCAGGTGTTCGGCAGTGTAAGAATAAGTTTTGGCTGAAAGCCATAATCAAATTAACGGATTCCCGCCTGCGCGGGAATGACGTTGTCCAGGGATCGATCTCAGGTAGTCCTCACCTAGATGCAATTCGTTGCCACGAGAAGCGAGAACCGGTTCCAAAACCCGGTTGTGCTTGTTCTTGAGCCTTCAACACAACGGTCAGTATGACGCATCAGAGGGTTTTGGGACCACTGCTAGACGAACGAAGCGATCACGGAGTGACATCATTGCCGGCAGGATCGGCATACTCCAATAGTTCCAGATACCGATCCGACCCAATTGAGTCCGGCTCGATTGCTCGCACCTCATCCCAATTCGAGCGTGTGACCTTGGAAACCTGGATCTGCTTGCCAGCCGCCCGGATCTGCCTGGCGACGTTCCTGGCCGTCCCTGGCGGCACACCGATACGCGCGTAGTGGGGATAACTCAGTGCCTTTTTGGCTTCTTCTTCACGGGCGGTGTAATACACAACCCGAACGCGTGGATCGCGCTGCCTCAGCGCCTCGGCTTCGCGGATCGCCGACACCTCGACGTGCGCTGCCTCCCACAGGTCGTGCTTGCCGATCAGCTCGATCAGGCGATCATACAAGCCTTGATTCTCGCTGAACAAATAGTCCTCGTCATCCTTGGTGTCGATCCACAGAATTGCACCGGGACGCTTTTCCGAAGCAAACCGTTGCATCGCTTCGTCGAGCGTTGGAATTCGAATCCCGCCGCCGCGTAGCGGAAACGTTTTGTCGCGTCGGGGGTCAAAATGGTAAGCCGCGTCAAGAGTTTTCAGCTCAGCGACGGTCTTTTCGGCTACCACGTAGTCCTTATCGCAAGTACGCCCGGTGGTCTCATCGTGAATGACCACGATGTCGCCGTCACCGGTTCTTCTAATATCAGCATCCATGCTGACGCCGTGCTTCAGATTCCTCACGTAGGCGTACATCGTACTCTCCGGGTAGGCTGCTCGCCCGCCACGGTGAGGAACGATGTCCGTACGTCTGAGCCGGTACATGTCGCCGGCCGGCTCATCCCGGCGATCTTCGGCAGCCGCATCCTGCGCGCTCGAACGTATACGGCTGGCAGTCGGCAGGTTGGCGATATCCGCTTCTTTCATTTGTAGATGTAGCGCGCGGCGCCATTGGTGCGGGATGAACATGTGCAATACGTCATCCTTGGCAACCAAATCCAGGTAAGAGCATTGATTGAGCCCGGGCTCGTCGGCAGACGTTGCATTGGCGAATACGAACCGGGGCTCGGACCAAGTTCTTCCGCCGTCGGTCGAGGTGGAAATCCACATTTCCCGCCGGGCGTTGTGATTGTGGGGATAGTACGGAGCTTTCGCGACAAGGTTATGATGAAACGCCGCCAATGTCTTACCGTCGGAAAGATGAAACGTCATGGGCGGAGCGAGCGGGTGCACGAGCGCGGTTGGCTTTGGCTTGGACCACGTTTTTCCTCCGTCGCTGCTGCGGGCCTCCCAAATTCGACCGGTCGCGGTCCGCAAGTGAAGCAACAGTTCCTCGGCGCCCAGGCTGATGATGCGCCCCTCCTCCATGCGATCCAGCGATTCTTCTTTCCAACCGTGCGGCCGGCTGCCCGGGAAGACCTCCCATGACCTTCCCTGATCATCGCTACGCAAAACAAACTGTCGAGTGCTTGTGGTCTTTTGGCCGCCTTCTGCAGCGAAGAATTTGGTTGACGTATGCGAGCCTATTACCCAGGCACCGCTGCCGGTTTCGGCCATCCGCATCACGGACATGCCTTGATACCCGGAATCGTTACTCGGCGAGATCAGGGTCACCGGCGTCCATGTGCGTCCATCGTCGTTCGACCATCGGTACCCAATCGCGGCATTCTCGTGGCCGTCAAAATGTCCCTTCTCGGGCTGTGTCCCAAAGGCGTAGATTCTGTGAGACCCTCGAGGAACGAGCGGAACGAAGCCGTGCTGGTTTGTTTGGGTCTTGAACAGCTTCTGAGGACCGTCCCATGTTGTGCCGTTGTCCAGGGAACGAAAGGCGAGCATGTCATTGACTTGTTGCTTCGCGCCGGCGTAATGCTGCCCATAAGGGAACATCAACAGCAGGTCGCCTTTGGGTGTGACGACGCAGCGAGTTTCGAGCACGCGAGGAGGCCGGTGCTGCTGCCCCTGGGTCGCCAGGTAGCTCTCTTGCGACTCAGCGAGGCTCATTCCATAGATGACTTTTCCGGTGACAGCTTTTGCCGTCAGCAGCCCCAGATCGGCGCGGATTGCGAAGACGTCTGGTAACGCGTTTCTAGAGACTTTGAGTTTGCCGACCGAAATCGTCTCGGCAACGAGTTGTGATGGCACAGACTGCTGACCGCCGACAGCCCTTTCATGCGCTGGAGAGGCGAATAGTATTAAGAACGCGATAGCAAACACGAGCTTTCCAAACAGAGAGCGATTTCTGTAAGACATGCGGCTCGCGACAAACGAACGACGACAGATCATTCGATGGCCTTTCAGTGGGCTTCCCTAAATGCCTCGGTTCACAGTACCCGCAACACACCGAGTCCAATGGGTAACCTCGTCCCGATCTTTGGTCCAGGGTGAGCGACAGAATCGGGGTTCAGTTGATCGGCTTGGCCAGCAGGTCTCTGCGGCGCAAAGTTGTGCTAACCACAGCCGAACTCATACGCGGCGGGGGTCTGGTACTCCATGGCACTATGCCGTCGATGTTGGGTGTCGTCAAGTCGCCGACATTCGATTGAGCCGCCCCCACGGACGGGGTCAGTTTTTGAATTCGTGTCGCGTCACTTTCAGTTGAAGCCGTATTTGGCAGCTGGAATGTAGCGGAGGTACGGCAAAGCCAGAGTGGCGCGGATGTATGTTCGTCATTTCTGTTTCGGACAATACCCTGAACGGTGGAGCCACCCGCGCACAATCAGGTCCCACGATCCAGCGTGCGCGGAGTGCGCCACGGCCGGAAGCCCCAGTTTGCGCTCGCATCTGGCTTATTGCTGAAAGTGATCCAGGCCACTGAGCAACCACATCTTTGACCGACTGACCGGGGATCGCAATGAGATTCAAGCGATCAGAAAAACGTTTCGCGCTCGTTGAGGACGAAAACCGGGCAGCGGCAAACGCTGAAGATTGCTTTTCGTTCGATTTGTTGTATTTTGTTGCGAACCTGATCGATTGTTGCATGTCTATCAGTCATGTTGACAGAACTTGCGCTCAAATTGGGTAATAAAATGATTGATCGAGAAAAGGTCCTTGCCGCAGCAAACGCGGCTCCTACAAAAGTGTTGCTTGAGGAACATCGGGAAGCGGTTCAAGTGCTGCGAGATAAGGGATTTACGTGGCGGGAGATTGCGGACTTCCTTACGGAGCAAGGGGTTCAAACCGATCACACTCGGGTGTATCGAATGTTCGGCCAGCAACCAAAGCGGCAAACCAACTCTCGGGCCGTTGAAATCTCTCGAATTACATACGTCGGCCAACGAATGACTCGGAAGGGCGGCAAATGGAACCTGATGGAAATTGAGTTGCCTTCGAAACTCGGAAAGACAATCGTCGTACTCGGCCATGCTTGGGGAACCGGTGCTGCGAAGCTCGTACTCGGAGAAGACGACTCGGTTTCATTTCGCGACGCTTCCTTAGTGACCAAGTCCGGCAGCGGACTTCCAATGGCTTACCTCAAGGCCGAGTTTCAAGCTGAAGGCGATTACTGGTCGCAGCAGGAAGTGCACATCGTGCCGAAGTGGGATGAGTTACTATGACACCCCGCGGGACCGAAAGCTGCGTAGCAACAGCGATTACTTGAGCTTGTTCAAAATGCGAACTTCATGGAACACCCGACGTCGATCGTCTACTCAAATTCAAGCGAATCCAAAAGTACGGCATGAAAATTCAGTCGATCTTGATCTTCGCAATCTGCTGTTCCACTAGCACAGTGGTGGCCCAGTCAATAACGAGCGATGTCGAAAGACTCATCGAGTCCTCATGCATCAGCTGTCACGATACTGAGACAGAAACGGAACTGAATCTAGAAAGAATCGGGCGAGATCTCTCCGACGGGGACACCTTTCGAGTTTGGGAACGAATCTACGACCGTGTGGTTTCTGGCGAGATGCCACCGGAATCCGAACCACGCCCAGATGAGACGGTGCGCATCACATCGCTCGCATCGCTCAAGAGTGCATTAGTATTGGCCAGTCAGTCGGCTCGTGGTGATCAACGCGCTTCACTTCGACGACTCACTCGGCTTGAGTACGGTTACACGATTCAAGACTTGCTGCATCTGGATGCGGCTGTCGCCAAAGAGTTGGCCGAGACGCTTCCGTCTGAAGCAGATTCTGGAGGCTTCGATACTGTCGCAGCAAACCAAAGTCTGTCCTCGCTTCATGTGCGTGGCTATTTAGCTGCCGCCGATCGTGCACTCGAGGAGGCGATTAGGCTGGGGCCAAAGCCGAAGGTCAACCGCTTCAATAGAGAGTACGCAAGGTCCACGCATCTGAATGCGATCGCGAATGCGCGAGGGCTGGGGCTGGGGATCGTACTTCCTCTGGAAGATGCTGTTGTGGCCTTCTTTGACTTTGGTGCAACGTATACATTTCATAGCCAGACCGAGGGATTCGACGTGCCTGAACCCGGTCGTTATCGGGTCTCGTTTGAAGCCTATCCTTACCAGGCAAAATCGCCGGTAGGATTAACCGTATATCGAGGCAGAATGGCGGGCACGTCAGCCTCTCTCGACGAGCTGATCGGTTCATTCGAACTGGATGGCGATGCAACTCACAATTTTGAGATGTCGCCCTTCCTGCGTCCCGGTGATCTTGTTAGTCCATCGGTTGCAGATTTGCTGGGTAACCCGAACGAAGCGATCCGAGGAACACCACACGATGGCTACGACTTTTCGAACTATAAGGGCGAAGGCGTTGCAATCAAGTCGTTGTCGATTGAGGGACCAATTCACGAGGTCTGGCCGCCGCGAAGTACACGACAACTTTTAACTGGCGTCGAACTCGATGAAAATGGCAGTATCCAACTGACGAAAGATCCTTACGAGCACATTGTCGACATTGTGGCGACATTCGGGCAGCGTGCCTTTCGTCGCCCACTAGAAAAAGGCGAGATAGAAGCCTATGCAAGTCTCGCCAAGCCAATACTGAACGACGGCCGTTCATTCATTGAAGCTGCTCGCGCGTCCCTCCGGGCGATACTTTGCGATCCATCGTTCTTGTTTCTGACGACAGATGCCGAAGGATTGGACGATGTGGCTCTCGCATCCAGGCTTTCCTACTTCCTCTGGCGCAGCATGCCTGACTCGGAACTCTTGAAAGTCGCGAGCAAGCGTGGACTGTCGAAGGACTCGATACTCAGGCAACAGGTCGACCGCATGCTGGCTGACAGCAAATGCAAACGGTTTGTCCACGATTTCGCTGGCCAGGCGTTTCGCCTGTACGAAATCAAGGCGACGACGCCAGATAAGGGTCTTTACCCTGAATACGACGATCGCTTGGGCCAGGCGATGGCTCGGGAAACCCAACTGTTTTTGGCAGAGTTGGTCACCAAAAACCTGGGCGTTGGCAGCCTGATTGATGGTAACTTTACATTCCTAAATCGACGCCTCGCGATGCATTATGGTGTCGAGGGGATTCGTGGGCAGCAGATGCGGCGAGTGGAACTGCCAACCAGTAGTTCTCGCGGCGGTCTCTTAACTCAGGCCAGCATTCTTAAGATCACAGCAAACGGAACGACAACTTCGCCCGTCTCACGAGGGAACTTTGTACTCGCCAACCTCATGGGGCAGCCTGCTCCGGCCCCTCCAGAAGGGGTTGGGAATATTGAACCCGACACTCGTGGAACCATGACAGTTCGAGAACAATTGAACGCGCATCGTTCCAGCCCGCAGTGCGCAACTTGTCACCAAAAGATCGATCCCCCCGGGTTTGCGCTGGAAGCGTTCGATCCGATTGGTGGACTGCGATCACACTATCGCATCCCTGGAGGCGAGCTAAGGTTCGGTGACTTCGTGGTACCCGCGCCTTATAAGCAAGGAGCTCCTGTCGACTCCAGTGGCAAAACGTCTGACGGCCACGCATTCCAAGGCGTCGACGAATACAAGAAGATCCTGCTCGAGAATGAGCTTGATCAGTTGGCCCGGCATCTGGCATCCCAATTCTTGGTTTTCTCGACAGGAGCAGAGATCACATTCGCGGATCGTGACGCGGTCGAAACGATCGTCTCCCGAGGACGTGAACGGGGGCATCCAATCCGAGACATGATTCACGAAGTCGTTCGTAGCGATCTCTTCAGGACAAAATAGCAATGGCAACCAATCGAACGCTCCATCGTCGTACGTTTCTCCGAGCCTCTGGAGTCGCTGTCGCTTTGCCATTTCTGGAGGTGATGCATCCGGCTCTGGCGAGAGAGAACGTCGCGTCACCGCGACGGATGGTCAACATCTGCAGCACGCTTGGCTTTTATTCACCATTTTGGTTTCCAATAACAGAAGGCTCTGACTACGAACCGACGGAGTACCTCAAGGTCGTCGACAAGCACCGCGAAAGGTACACCGTCTTCTCGGGGCTTTCGCACAAAGATCAAACAGGCCGCCAACCACACAACTCGGAAATCACCTGGCTCACGTCGGCCCGACGGCCTGGGCTCGATGGCTTTCGCAACACCATCTCTGTCGATCAAGTCGCGGCAAATCATTTCGGATATGCAACACGCTATCCGTCGATCGTTCTTGGAACAGCAAGCCCGCAAAGTCAATCGTACACCCAGAGCGGTGCGATGATTCCCGCCGAAGTCAGTCCAGCCAACCTTTTCAAGAGGCTCTTCCTTCAGGGAAGCAAAGAAGAAGTCGCGCGGGAATTGCAAAGTCTCACCGACGGGAGCAGCATCCTTGATCGCGTCAAGTCACAGACGCAGTCGCTTCGCCGTCGCGTAAGCCTGGCGGACCAAAAAAAGCTCGATGCGTACTTCAATGCGGTGCGGACGGCCGAGAAGGAACTGGCTGAAGTTCAGGCATGGAGTGAAAAGCCAAAACCCCAAGTGAAGGAGAAGCCGCCGAACGATGTTGCGAACGTTGCTGATCTGATCGGCCGCATCAAGGCCATGTTTCGGTTGATTCCATTGATTCTGGAAACAGATTCTTCGCGGGTCATCAGCATGATGATCCAAGACCACGCGGTTGTCCCTCAAGGATTGCCGGGAGTGACGGCAGACCAACATAGTCTCTCGCACCACGGGCAAGACAAGGCCAAGATTTCGCAACTGAAGACCGTTGAAATCGAAATCGTCAGAGCCTTCTCCACGCTCCTCGATGAACTTCTCGAGCGGAGCGATTCCAGCGGTTCCCTGCTGGATCAGACATCCATTCTCTTTGGCAGCAATCTTGGCAACGCCAACGCCCATACGACCGATGACTTGCCCATCCTTCTAGCCGGAGGGGGATACTCGCACGGAAAACATGTCATCCACGAAGGCGACGACAACACACCACTTTGCAATTTGTTCGTCACTACTCTGCAGTCGCTCGGGGTGGAATCGGACTCGTTTGGGCAAAGTAATGGAGTGCTTGCGTGGTAGCGCACCCGCCATCGATTTGGTTGGCCACGAACATATGTTGCCCACAATTCCGATTGATCACAATCGATGGCTTCAGCATGCGTTTCGCGAAATCCCGTCTACAAATCGTAAACGCGAAGCGGTCCGGCCCGAGCCCCGTCAGTCGACGGTCACCGTTACTGTCTGACTCGGTGGCATACCGTGGCGGAATGCCTTCACCCGCAGCGTGGTTCCCGGTTCTATTGTGACCGATGCGGGGGGTACGCTTGAGTGGATCGTGGGAGGCAGGCCATCGGTCGTAAAACGAACCACGGCGCCCGGCACTTTGCCAATGGTGGCAATCAGTGAATCCTGAGCAGCCGGCTCGGTCGTTACCACCGGCTCAGCCACTCGCTCTTCCAGACTCAG
>JANQQA010000218.1 GCA_028285205.1 Bythopirellula sp.
CAAACGCGAGGTTCAAGCCAGCGGAGAGAACGTCCTCGACTTTGACATCGATCTCAGCGCTGCGGCCGAATCCAGCGAATAGGGAGCCAATCAAATCGCATGCGGCATGATCAGCGCAGCAAAATGGCCGCACTAAGTGGTGCGGCCGATGTGTGATAGACGTCCGTCAAGGCTAGCCCAACTCGTTCAGCAATCCGTCAAGCGCTGCATCAAGTTTCTCAGGCGTTTCGTACGTGCCGTTAGCGATTTCGCTGCGGACGCGAGCAACAAGATCAGCGCGGACATCACCTTCAGCGGCCTGGGCGGCGGCTTCTCCCGCCGGCGATATATCGACCTGATCGGCCGGGCCAGCAGTTGAGGGGGCGGACTTGGCACCACTGGAACGCTGGTTTGAATGTGGGCCTTTGATGCCTTGAGTTCCGTGAATACTTGAGGGGCCTTGGATGTTCATGCTGTTTGCTTCTCCCGAGTTACCGACTCATACGTATCTGAGTGTGCCGCGTAGGCGGACGGCGACGAACCTATGGAAGGTTAACGCCCGTTAATGAGTGGTGGTCTCTCGCTTTCAACTGTGGGACTGTAGGATCGTTATGCGGTTTTGCCGGTCATTATTGCCACGATGTGATTGGCTCAGGACCGGGGGATTACTCAGGGCGTCTCTCTTGGTACAGCGCCGCATTCCATGTCCGATGAAAGGTTCGACCTCGCGAGCGCAACTGCGAGAATACTAATTTCATCGACGAGCCAGCCGAGAATCGTTGGCCGATTCTCGCAGGGACGGGTCACTCTACCAACGACCTCTGTAGCAGCTATGACAGTCCTAGCTCTCCAAATGGGCGACTCTTCAGACACGCGCCGTCGGACCTGTATCGATTTCTCAACCTCCGAAGCTTTCAGAGGACGGTTGTGCAGGCCGGTTGGCTCGCGCCGCTCGTATCGTTTCGTCTTGTGGTTTCACCGGTCTACCGCAAATACGCAGGACGGGGCCTCCAGGTTCGGGGCGGATCGGAATGCCGGACTCTACGGCTCTGGAATGTTACGAACTGCGGCAATCGGGGGTCAATAGCGAATATCCCCAACAAAACGTAGCATTGCTGGCACAAGCAGCAAAACTCACCCCGGCTGACTGGGGTTGAGTATGATGAAGTACCTGCAAAATCGTATTCGCCTTTTCTATTAGTACTACGAACCTGGGACCTTGTGTCATGCGTATTGAGCTCCCGTGCTGCCTCGCTCTACTCTTCAGCTTACCTGCCTTGCCAGCGACTGCTGCAGAGGAACTTTTTGCACGACTCGATCGGGACCAAGACGGGCAGCTCGTAGCGGATGAGATTGAGTCGTCGCACAAACGGCTGTTCGATCGTCTGCTACGAACTTCCGACCAGGATGGAGACGGCAAGCTCTCCTCCATCGAATTTCAATCAGGACTCAATTCCAGGACGTCTGAGAAGCCGCTCGTCCAAAAGCAGGGTAGCCAGATGCCAGGAGCGAACGCTTTGCTGTTGATCTTGGCGCAAATGGATGCCAACGCCGACGGCCGGATCGCTTCTGAGGAAGTGCCTAGTCGGTTCCGAGTTTTCTTTGATCGGCTCGAAGAACGCGTCGGTGGTGACCAAGATGGCTTGCTAAGTCGTCGCGAGATCATCCAATTTGCACCACGGATGAGCCAGTTTGCCTTGCGTCTTGCGCAACGATTAAATCTTGACGTTGAGCTTGAGCTAGCGTTACTAGAAGAAAAGCAATGGCAGGCGGCACAGGCAATGACTGGGGGCCGACAGCGCGGTGACGCGCTGGCAGATTCTCAGCGGGCTCTCGAATTCTTCAAACGTCTCGATGCAAATGGCGATGGGCTGGTCACATTGGAGGAAGTGCCCGACCAAGTTGCCAACCGCTTTGAGATGCTGTTGGATCGTGCCGATCGCAACCGCGACGATCAGATCAGCCAACGAGAGCTGATGGCAGTTTCACGCAGGATGCAAGCCCGCGAGTCAAGCAGCATGATGTCGCGACCGCAAGAAGGCAACCGAGCAATTGCCCAGATGTTCAGACAACTCGACGGTGACGGGGATCGCCGGGTCAGTCGGCAAGAGGCACCGCGCCGTCTGGCGCGTCGGTTCGATCGACTAGACACCGACGGCAGCGGATACCTGGAACGCCAGGAAATCGCCACTTACGTAGAATCACTTAGTGCCATGCGGCGACCCGAAATTTCGCCTTCGGATCGCGACAGAAACGAAAAGAAATCAGAAAAGTAGTCTGCCTTCAGGACATCGCCTATTCAACTAGTTGTCCTTCCCTGAGTCTATTCTCGCCGCACTATCAAATGTTCAGTATCGCCGCTGAACCGCGAACCGATCTGGCGTGTCACTCGTAATAATGCCAAACGTTACGATCCGACCATCCTGACTCCCCGCAGGATCGCAGCGAGCAGGGAACCCAGAGAACGAAAGGTGAGGAGGCAGAATTATGGCGGCACCGCTACCCGTTAGCCCGCAACAGGCGTTACCTGCGATCACCATCGATGGCCACGCTCTGTTCGAATTCAGTTTGAAGATGAACCGTGCCCTCAAACGCTTGGAAGTCCGGTTCGACGCGCGCGAGCCAAATCCGATCCCGCCGTTGCGCCAAACATGGAAACAAATCGGCCAAAAGCCACGGTGATTGTGACAGTAAACTGGAGCAACAAACAGTGGACGGTCTCCCTGGGCCGTCCATTTTTCGTGCTCAGATTGGTGGGCAGCAGACAGTCCAGTGAATCATAGCGCTTGCCGGCGCCGATCTTACGGCGGATAGTTCGGCCAGTTATCATATCCACAGCGGTGCGGTTTCATGATTGGTCCTGATCACTGGTGGATGCTGAGCGAATGCAAGTTTTACTGGCGAGCCCACGCGGATTCTGTGCCGGCGTGAATATGGCGATCGAGGCGTTGGAGTTGGCGCTGAACACCCTGCCGACGCCGATTTTTGTCTATCACGAAATTGTGCACAATAAATACGTTGTCGACAGTTTTCGTGAGCGCGGAGTGGTCTTCGTCGATGAGTTGACCGAGGTACCGCAGGGGGCGACGCTCCTGTTCTCGGCACACGGCGTTTCGCCTGAGATTCGGCAACTGGCACGCGATCGAAAGTTGCAGGCGATCGATGCAACGTGCCCACTGGTGACGAAGGTCCATCTAGAAGCGATCAAGTACGCGAGCCAGGGCTACACGATCTTTCTGATTGGCCACGAAGGTCACGACGAAGTGATTGGCACAATGGGCGAAGCACCTGAAGCGATTTTGTTAGTCGAAACGCCGGAGGACGTGGACACGCTGGAAGTGGCCGACGAAGCGAAACTCGCCTACCTCACACAGACCACCTTGAGCGTCGACGACGCGAATCGCATTATTGATCGGCTGAAAGAACGATTTCCGCTGATCGCCGCACCACCGAAGGCCGATATCTGCTATGCCACTCAAAATCGGCAGGAAGCAGTCTCGGTGCTGGCCGATGAGGCCAATCTAACGTTGGTCCTGGGCAGTCAAAATAGCTCCAACAGTCAACGGCTAGCCGAACTCTCTCGAGAGCGAGGTGTACCTTCGTATCTGATCGACGGCCCTCAGGACATCGACGCCGGCTGGTTGGAAGGTGTTGAGACCGTCCTTGTCACCGCCGGAGCAAGCGCACCAGAGGTCGTGGTCGAGGCAGTGCTCGATTTACTGCGAGAGCAGTACGGCGCTAGCATTCGATCAAGAACACTACGAGAGGAAGACGTTTCATTCCCGCTACCCCGCGAACTGCGTGTCATCAACCAGGGCTGACTTTGGGCGAGCCCGGTTTCATTCCTTCGCATCCATCCCTAGGTGTTTCCACAAGAACGCCCACTTGTCGGCGGCCGCGTCGATACGTTTTGTAGTCGGCGTTCCGGCACCGTGACCCGCGCGGGTCTCGATGCGGAGTAGGATCGGAGCGTCGCCGGATTGCGCCCGTTGCAACGCCGCACCAAACTTAAAGCTATGCATCGGCACAACACGGTCATCGGTATCGGCTGTGGTGACCATCGTCGCGGGGTATTTGACTTTTGGCTTGATGTTGTGATACGGCGAGTACTTGATCAATGCATTGAACTCCGCCTCGTCGTCGACTGTGCCATATTCGCCTCGCCAAAAGTGACCGGCCGTGAAGTGCTGATAGCGGAGCATATCCATCACGCCGACGGCGGGCAAACAGGCACCGAAGAGTTCAGGACGCTGCGTCATGCAAGCGCCGACAAGTAGTCCGCCATTGCTGCCGCCTTGAATCGCTAAAGTTTTGCTCGTGCAATAACCTTCGTCGATCAGCCACTCTGCCGCCGCAATGAAGTCATCGAATACGTTCTGCTTGTTGATTGTCTTGCCGCCTTGATGCCAAGTTTCGCCGTATTCGCCGCCGCCCCGCATATTCGCCACCGCCAACACGCCCCCCTGTTCCATCCACACCGCACGCTCGATCGAGAAACCGGGAGTAATCGAAATATTGAAGCCGCCGTAGCCGTACAGTAGCGTCGGGTTGGCCCCGTCGAGTTGCAGCCCCTTGCGATGCGTGACGATAATTGGCACGCGTGTGCCATCTTTGCTGTGGTAAAATGCCTGCCGCACCTCGTAGTTGGCTGGATTGAAGTCGACGTCCGGTGTGCGAATCTGTTCGACTTTGTCGCTGGCGAGGTCGTAGCGATAGATGGATGTCGGAGTGGCGTAGCTCGTAAACGAAAAGAACGTTTCCGTATCCGTTGGCTTGCCGCCGAATCCGCCCGCAGAACCGATTCCGGGCAGTTCGACTTCTCCTTGCGGTGATCCATCGAGCCCGAACAGACGCACGCGCGAGACGACATCTTGCATGTAGTCGGCCACAAATTTGCCGTTGAGAATACTCACGCCACTGAGTGTTGCGTCGCCGGCAGTGATCACTTCCTCCAAATTTGCGCGCCCCGGTCGCTCCGCGGTCATCGCGACGATGCGCTTGGTCGGTGCGTTCAGATCAGTGAGAAAGAACAGTCGGTTACCATCGTTGCCGACAAACGCAAACTCGTTGTCGAAGTCGTCGATCAGCGGCTTCCACTCGCCGTCGATCGGAGCACGAGCAGGCCGCCACCAGACTTGATTCTGCGGGTCGGTACTTTCGGCGATCGAGAGAATCAGATGTTGATCGTCGTCCGATCGCTCCAGCCAGAAACTCCAAGTCGGGTGGTCAGGACGCTGATAGACGAGTTGGTCGTTGTCTTGGTTGTCACCCAGCTTGTGGAACATGATCATTGGGTCTGTCACCGACGATTGAAACTGCTGACCTTCCGCAGGCTTCGCGTAACGCGTGTAGTAGAAGCCGGTACTGTCGGCGTTCCAGACGATGTTGGCCCAGCGCGTCCACAACAGCTTGTCAGAGAGATCCTTGCCTGTTGCAATCTCTTTGACGTAGATCGTTGACCAATCAGAGCCCGACTTCTTCCGGCAATAGGCCAGGTACTTGCCGTTCTCGCTGACCTTTGTCATGCCTAACGATTCGGTGCCGTCTTCGGTCCAAGCGTTAGGATCGATCAGCACACGACCATCGCCCTTGTAATCATCGGACACATACAGCACGTACTGATTCTGCAGCCCGTCGTTCTTGTAGAAGAAGTACTTTCCCGCTTTTTTGGAGGGGACGGAGAATTTTTCGTAGTTCCACAGCTTCGTCAGTCGCTCGTGGAACATCCCGCGTGCGGGCAACTCATCTAGATACGCGCGCGCGAAGTCGCTCTGTACCTGCGCCCACTGCGCAACTTCCTCGTCAGTGCGAACGTCGCCCTCCAACCATCGATATGGGTCTGGCACATCCACGCCATGGAAGGTGTCGACTTGATCGACGCGTCGCGTCTGCGGGTAATTCAACGTTGATTCCCTGCCTTCTACAGAACTAATCAATAAGTCATTTGCCGCGACTATCAAAACAATTACCAGTGGAATACGCATTCTGAGTCTCTCCACGTATGCGAGTTTCGGTGAGTGCCGTTACTGTACTTGATGTAGGTATAACAGGTGAACCTTGCTGTCGAATAGGCTGTTCTCTGCACTAGCTGCTCGCGCTGCGATAACTCCGCAAGGCTAGCTTGAACACCCAACGACTAGCGATCAGACTAAACACGGTCGCGAGAATCGCAAATCCAGCTAGCCACCAGTCCGCATCGATCAGTGGCTTTGCCATCAGTTGTGCCGGAACGTTAATGACGACCAAGATCGGAATCACGAAGGTGAAAAACTTCTGGAGAGGCGTTCCCCACGGGCCATCGTAGATCTCCATTGGATAGCGCGAAAAATTGGTAATATAGAACCAGAAATCGTAGAGTGATTGGTTGCGTCCCAGCCAGATACTGGTCGCGGCCAGGCCGATCATCACACTGTAGAGGATCCAAACACCCAGGAAGACATATAACGGATAAAGCAAGTACTGCCATGGAGAGAGCTGCAATCCCTCGATTCGTGGCAACGAATAGGCGAGCAAGAGAAGTGCCACAAAAAAGTTTCCTAGCGACGACCAGTTCACGCGATGCAACGATACCAAGAACTGCGTGTCGATTGGCTTGAGCAAAGCAAAATCAAGTCCGCCCGTGCGTACCAACTCGCTCAACTCCTGCATGTTCGGCATGAAGAACGCTTGCACGAGGCTGTTAATGAACATTGTGGTGGCGATAAAGACGAAGAACTCGTACTTGCCCCAGTCCGCGATACTCGGCGTGAATTGATAAACCAACGTGTAGAACCCAAGGTTCATAATCATCCACGACACCGACGAGATCGCTTCGATAATGAAATTTGTGCGAAACGTCATGTCGCGGATCAGGCTATTCCGCGCGAACGTGAGAAAAACGCCGAGATAGGAGGGATGCATGGGGCCGCGATGTTGGAAAAGCGTATTGTGGGTTGTACGTAGTCTAAATTCGCTGTGAAATCGAAATCCGCATTCAGCAAATACGAAGTCCGCAATCAGTCAACCTCCGTAGCCACTGTAGCGCGCATAACCGGCATGCATCATCCGACGGCATACAACGATGAACAGTAGCACCCAGCCGGTCTGTATCGCCAATCCTTGCCACATTTCTGGCCCTTCAACTTTGCCCAAGAATACGGCTGCTGGAAAATAGGCCATGTACTTAAAGGGCATAAAGTCGACAATCGTACTCCATGGCTCAGGCAAAAAGTCGAGCGGAAACATGTGTCCTGAAAAGAAGAACGTAAACAGCATGTAGACGAACAACAACGATGTGACTTCCAAGAACCAAAACGCGATCAAACCCATGGACGCTTCCAAGAAGAAGCCGAGCATGAAGGAGAGCACCAACGAGCAGACAAATACGACGAACACCTCGGGCGTAGGCCAACCCGGGAAATAGCTGCGGCACAAATAATACACTAGGGCGAACGGTCCTGCAGCGACCAGGTAGTAGACCAGCTTGTGTGCAATCCGCGCTAGCAGCAAATAGCTCACCAGGTCGATTGGCTGTATCATGAACTTTTTGATTTCGCCTTCGCGGACCTGACGCGCGATTCCGGTGGCCAGTCCGGGCATACTCGAAAACGCGCGGGCGAGCATGGTCAGCAGGTAATAGGCAATCACGTCGGTTGAACTGTAACCCTTGATACCTTTCGTCTCCGCCGCCACGAACACGGCCGACCACAGAAAGATCTGCGTCACGATTGGCAGAAATCGCATCAGCGTGCCGAGTGCAAAATCGCCACGGTAGACCAAGCGCTCTTCCACGCAGATTTTCAGGATCGTCCACCAGGTGGCAACGCGGGCGTGCATACAGGTAAGCTGCGAGTTACGAAGATTGGGTTACGGATTGAGCTGGTTGGCGATTTGCATCTCGCGACTCGCGACTTTGATCTGCCGTCAGTGCAAACATCTCGGCTATCACTTCTTCCAGTGGCGGGTCTTCCACGCTGACATCTTCGACCGAGTGGTTCGCGAGGACCGCAGACAGGACTTCCGCGATGCTACCTCGCTCGACGCGGAGCCGCGCTTTGGGTTCGACGATTTCGAGCACCTCGCCATAGCGTGCCAGATCGCTGGGCATGCGGTCGTCGGCGAACTGAAGCGTCAGTTCTTTGTGCCCACTGAAACGATCAACGATGCCCGCCAGCGAACCGTCGTACATGATGTCGCCGTGGGCGATGATTACAACGCGTTTGCACAGCGCCGCGACATCTTTCATGTAGTGGCTGGTCAACAGGATCGTGATCTTGCGTTGCTGCTGATAGTGCTTGAGGAACTTTTGAATATTGTGTTGCGCAATCACGTCCAGACCGATCGTCGGCTCGTCGAGGAACAGCACGTCGGGCGAGTGCAGCAACGCCGCTGTCAGTTCCATCTTCATCCGTTCGCCGAGTGACAGCTCGCGCACCGGCTGTCCCAGCAAGTGCCGCACTTCCAGCAGATCGACCAACTCGTCGCGAGTTCGGTCAAATTCGGTAGGATCAATACGATAGATCTTCTGGTGCAATCGAAAGGATTCTTGAGCAGGCAGGTCCCACCAAAGCTGATTTTTCTGGCCCATCACGAGGGCGAACTTTCGCCGATAGGAGTTTTCCCGCTCCCAGGGTACATGTCCCAGTACGCGTGCCTGACCGACGGTGGGACTGATGACGCCCGATAGCAGTTTCAGAGTGGTAGTTTTCCCAGCTCCATTGGGCCCCAAAAACGCGACAAACTCGCCCTGCTCGACATCCAGATCGATTCCCCTGACCGCATCGACTTCGCGGTACTCACGATGAAACAGCCCCGTCAGAGAGGCCCACAGGCCCTCTTTCTTCTGATACACACGATAGGACTTCCGAAGTCCACGAATTTCGATGGCACTCATAGCTTGCCGATTATAGGCCCCGCCCGCTCAACCGGACAGAGCCAGGGACTGCCAGCTTTGAGCTGTCTCGGATGTCGAGTTTCTACGCAAACGTTGGAAATCACCGGCGTTTTGCGAGTTCTTCGACACTTGTTGATTACATCAAGGCAGACAGACCTGTTCGACGCCGAAATCGTCATTCTCGTCAAGAGCACGATTCAGAGAGGGACGATCGATTGCACACCGTGATCATCAGATCCTGGAACTCCTTTGGCGACGGCACATCTGACACAAGTTTTGGACAGATGCACTAGTACGTCAGCAAAATTTGTTGAAAATGGAACAGAATTGTTTCCGCGCCTGTGTCGGTGTTGAATAATACTGGAACAGAGGGTGACCAATACTTGGTTCATCGAAAAACGGGCGAAATTCACTACGAGATGAAAAGATGAAACTTCCGAGCCTTAAGTTCTCGCTGCCGTTTATCTTCGTTTGCTGGTGCATCGCTGGTTCACTCACGCACGGTACGGTGATCTTGGCCTACCCAGCAATGTGGGCAGTCGTGGGGCTATTTTTTTACGGCCTGCATGTGATGATCAAAGCCCCAGCTGGTACCGCGGAAGCCATGTCGACGGACGCGACGTCCGGAAGTCAGTCCCCGCAACTCGCTTCAAGCAACGACTCACCGACCGACCATCAGGTTTCCGCCCCGGTTTAGCTCGGCCGACGTAGATATCGTGCCGTCGGAGTGCTAAGCTGCAACAACGCTCGGGCGAAGTGCCCAGCACTTCCCGCATCCACTGGAGTTCTCAACGACGAAGCTGTCGTTGCTCATCCATGTCGTTGATCTCCCGCTTGGAATCTCGGTTCGGCCGCTGGGCGATTCCTAACGTCACCGCGATTATCATTGCGGGGCAAGTGTTACTGTACGTGCTTCAGATCACGCGCGGTATGCAAGTGAACGTGTTGGAGAAAGTTCATCTTCTTCCCAGCGAAGTCCTACAAGGTGAAGTTTGGCGCTTGGTGACTTTTCTGTTTGTGCCGCCGGTCACTTCACCCATCTGGGCGTTTTTCTACTGGTTCATTATGTTTCGCTTCGGCTCTGGACTAGAACAGATCTGGGGCACTTTTCGGTACAACGTATTTCTGCTTGTTGGCTTTCTCGCGAACGTTATCGCTGCGTTTGTTGCCTATGCATTCGGCTACCTCGACTTTGCCGACAATGTTTTTCTTTACAGCACGATTTTCTTAGCGTTCGCACGACTCGTCCCGGATTACACGATTCTGATTTTTTTCGTTCTTCCGATCAAAATTAGATGGCTAGCGCTGTTGATGTGGATTGGCTACGCGTTCGGCATTCTAACCGGCGATTGGATGGGTCGCTTCTTAATCGTCGCATCGGTGGCGAATTATCTCGTTTTCTTCGGTCGCGAGCACGCGCGGGACGTGAAACATCGCCATCGCCGACGTGCATTCGAATCGAAAGTGAAGGCTGCCGCAAATGCAATTCGCCATCAATGCGAAGTTTGCGAACTCAACAGCGAAAACTCGCCCAAAACGCTGTTTCGCTACTGCTCGAAGTGCGAGGGCCAGCGTTGCTACTGCCCAGAGCACATCCATGACCACGAACATGTGACTTCGTGAGGAGTACCTCATCGGTTGATCATTTCGACTACCGACGTGTCATACCCGCGCCACTTGGTTCGGCTTACGCGACGTCGGCCAGGCGGTCACGATATTCGCAGCCGAATAGCGGGCGGAGCAATTCCACAGTGCGTTCCGTAGCGCCTTGCTGAGCTAGCACTAACTTTCGGGCACGTTGACCGAGGGATTCCGCCCAGGATGGATCGGCGAGTGCTTGCTCGACGAAGCGTTGCAACTCGTCGCGATCGTTGACGACTCTCGCTCCGTCAGTAGCGAGTAGCTGGGCGACGATGTCACGGAAGTTGCGTGTATTCGGGCCGAAGCACGTAGCTACTCCGTAGGCCGCGGGCTCAAGCATGTTCTGTCCGCCGCGACTGCCGAAACTACCACCGACGAATCCGATGGTTGCCGTTCCCCACCAAGCTCCTAGTTCGCCTACCGTATCGATGAGGATTACTGAAGGCGAATCCGGGCGTGCTGACTTTCTTGCTTCTAATTCGGTGCGGCGCGTCCAATCGAGTCCTGACTGCTGCAACAGTCTCGCCACTTCTTCGAAGCGTTCGGGGTGTCGGGGAACAACAATCAAACGTAGATTCGGATGCTGCGGCGACAGCTGTTGGTAAATCTCGAGCGCGTACTGTTCTTCGGGTGATTGAGTACTCCCGACTATGAACACGACGTCGTCGCCGGTGATGTCGGCAAGTACTCGGAGTGCACGCGTGCGTGGATTTTCCCGATCAATCGTTGCACCATCGAATTTCAGCGAGCCCGTGACGGTAACGGCCGGTGCGCCCAGCTGTCTGAATCTCGCGGCCGTCTCTTCGCTTTGAGCGGCGATCAAGTCGATGGATCCGAGTAGTCTTGAAAGAATCGGCCGCAGGCGTTGATAGCCACGGAAGCTGTTGTCGCTCAGTCGTCCGTTGATGACCGCGACCTTCGCGCCTTGCCGTTTCGCACTACAGATCAAATTGGGCCATAACTCCAATTCGGCGAGAACTAGCAGATTGGGCCGCATGCGACGCACCGCATTGTTGACGGCCCAGCTGAAATCGAGAGGACAATAGAACACCGTGTGCCGGGAGTATTTGCGACGAGCCAAGTCGAAGCCGGTCTTGGTGGTGGTCGAAATAACGAAATCAACGTCGGGACGCTCCTGGAGAAACTGGTCAAGCGTTGTCTCCAGTAGATTGACTTCACCGACACTTACGGCGTGAAGCCAGACACAAGGTCGATCGCCGCTGCGCCGCGGCACACGCCCGAGGAACTTCGCCGCAAAGCCTTCGCGATACTTGCCGTGACGGATTGCCGACCAGAGGATCCACGGCGAGGCTGCGAGTAGCAGGAACGCGTAGACGCCGTTCAGCAGCCAACCAACGAGATGAGACAAGTGGGATTCCTTTCCCTCAAGACACCAACCATGCAGACACGAATCACACGAAAAAGTTACGAGTCATCGTGCCGCATTCCTTAATTGTCGCGCTTCTGATGGACGGTCCGAAAAGAATATGAAATTACCCGTTCTTGCCGCAGCACTGCTTGTACTTCTTGCCGCTTCCGCATGGGCAAGGCTGATTGCGCCCCACTTTTTCGCCGCGGTTGCGGATCGGTTCGATCTTAGTTTGCGTGTCGGTACCTTCGATTGCGGCCTGTTGTTGTTGCGCGATGTCGGATGTCGAGGGTGCGTCGTCGTGGCGGGCTTCCGATTCGACCCAGGTGCTACCCACAAAACCCTCGTCGAGCTGCTCCATTTTAAAGATCAGGTCCGTGACCATGTTCGCGACGCTACTCCACATCGTCTCGAACATCTTCATGCCTTCACGCTTGTACTCGACCTTGGGATCGATCTGGGCGTACCCACGCAGTCCGACGCTAGAGCGCAGATGATCCATCGTCAGCAAATGTTCTTTCCAGGCCTGGTCAAGAATCTGCAGCAGCAGGGATCGCTCCATCCGCCGCATTTCAGGGCGATAACGATCCTCGACAGCCTGCGAAACGCGGCGCTGAGCTTCTTCGTAGTCGAGCTTCGCTAGCTCATTGGTATCGAGTTCGCACGCGCATGACTCTCGGAGCCAAGTACTAAGGTCGTCCAGCTTGCCATTGTTGCCGGTCGCCTGCCCGAGCGTCGTCGATGTGCCCGACTCGGCGAACAGCGCATCGACGCGCTGCTGCGCCTCCGCTGCAACTTCGTTGGCGCGGACATTGTTCTGGCGACTGAATTCGAGCAGCATGGTACGAACTTCTTCGCGCTGCTTCGTCTTGAGATCATCGATCGACAGCTCGATGCCAAAGCGTTTCTTCGCCCATTCAACCAGCTCTTCACGCTGGAAACCCGAACGGTTGCCGCTGCGATCTCGCTGCGTAAATCGCAATAAACTCGCCAACACAGGAAACTCCGACTCGCGTGCGTCGTATGCGTCGCGAGCGCGTTCGTGGGCGAGGGCAATAAACTCGCGCGGTTCTAGTTGCGACATCTCGTCGGGTGCCAATTCGATGCCGAATTTGTCGTGCAGCCAAGCACAGGCTGTTTTGACACCAAAATCTGGCTCGAGCAGCCGCCTGCAAGCTTCGAGGTCGATTTCACCGATCGCGTTGTGACCGTCACTGATCAGTTGCTCAGCGAGTTCGTCACGGCCGATTTTCTTAAGTTCGCGATCCCGGTAGTTGGTTGCCCAGCGAACGTTGGACCACTTGGCTAAGGCGGCCCAGTTCCACTCGTCCTGTTCGGCGTCTTCGGGCAGATTCTCCTCGATGGCATCGAGAATCTGCGACTCGGCAAGGCGGTAGGCTTCGTCTCGAGCGATGCGCTGGGCGTCATCGTAAACGACGTTGCGGAAGTCTTTGCCATCCAGCTGGACCCCGAGCAAGCTACCTGCCGCGGCTGCAAACGAATCAGGGCCATAGTCAGAGTCCAGGATGGTCTGGAGATGTTCATCCAGCTGCTCTTCGATCATTTCCATGATCAGATCACGGCAATTCACGCCGTCGAGGATGCGTTGGCGATAACCGTAGACGCGTTTGCGCTGCTCGTCCATTACTTCGTCGTATTCGAGCAAATTTTTTCGAATCTCGAAGTTGCGTTCCTCAACCTTCTTCTGGGCACCCTCTACACGGCGGGTGACCATTTTGCTCTCGATGGCTTCACCTTCTTGCATACCCAGGCGGGTGAGAATGTTTTTCACCCACTCGCCCGCGAAAATCCGCATCAAATCGTCTTCAAGCGACAGGAAGAAGCGGCTACTGCCCGGGTCGCCTTGTCGACCGCAGCGGCCACGGAGCTGCAGGTCGATGCGTCGAGAATCGTGACGTTCGGTGCCGATGATGTGGAGCCCGCCAATTTCCTTGACTTCTTGGCCCTGCTCTTTCATCTTTTCGCGGCGGTCGATCTGATTGACCAGCTGGTCCCATTCTTCTTGGGGCACGTCCAATCGCGTGGCATACTTGTCCTGTAGCTGCGCCCACGCCATGGTTTCCGGATTACCGCCAAGAATGATATCGGTACCGCGACCGGCCATGTTCGTAGCGATCGTCACGGCCTCGCGACGGCCTGCCTGGGCCACGATCTCTGCCTCGCGTTTGTGCTGCTTGGCATTGAGCACTTCGTGCTTAACGCCACGCTTGTTCAGCAGGTTGGACAGACGTTCGCTTTTCTCGATTGAAACCGTACCAACTAAGATTGGTCGACCCGGCTCCTGGATGTGTGTGATCTTGTCGCGGGTGATGTTCTCGGTCTGGCGGTTCTCAGCCAGCTCGAGCGTCACCGCCTGATCGTCGCTCTTGAGCAGTTTCCCTGCGTATTGGGCGCCATTCTTGGTCGTAACGGTCGTAAATTTCGTAAGCTGTTCGATCTCTTCGGCTATCGCTACGTACTTTTCTCGCTCGGTACGGAAGATGACATCTGGGTGCTCAAGACGCTGCATTTCGCGATTCGTCGGCACTCCGATGACGTCCAGCTTGTAGATCTTCCAAAATTCACCCGCCTCAGTGAGCGCGGTGCCGGTCATACCGGAGATCTTCTTGTAGAGCTTAAAGAAGTTTTGCAGTGTGATGGTTGCTAGCGTCTGATTCTCTTCCTTGATCGGTACGCCTTCCTTGGCTTCAACGGCTTGGTGTAGGCCATCGCTCCACTGGCGACCTTCCATCAAACGGCCGGTGAACTCGTCGACGATGACGATCTTGCCGTTTTGATTGACGTAGTTCACGTCGAGCTTGTAAAGGTGGTGCGCTTTAAGCGAGTTGTCGATTAAGTGCGGCCACTGCATGTTGCCAGCCGTGTAGAAGCTTTCCACGCCAGCCAGCTTTTCTGCGGCCCGCACGCCTTCGTCGGTGAGGTTGGCGGAATGCTCTTTTTCCTTCACTTCGAAGTGAACGCCCGGCTTGAGTTGACGAGCGATTTTGTCCGCCTTGACGTATTTAGTCGTGTCGTCGCGCGCGGGCCCGGAAATGATTAGCGGCGTTCGCGCTTCGTCGATGAGAATATTGTCGACTTCGTCGATGATGGCGTAGTGCAGCGGACCTTGAGCTTGTTGTTGATGCTTCGGATAGCGCTCGTCATCACGCGCGGCGATCTTCATGTTGTCGCGCAGGTAGTCGAAGCCAAACTCATTGTTGGTGCCGTACGTGATGTCGCAGGCGTATGCCAGCTGCCGGTCCTCGGGCTCCATACCCGACCAAATCGCATTGACCGTCAGGCCTAACCCTTGGTAGAGCGGCGCCATCCACTCCATGTCACGACGCGCAAGGTAGTCGTTCACCGTGACAACGTGCACGCCTTTGCCTTCCAAGGCGTTGAGGTATGCTGGCAGCGTCGCGACGAGCGTCTTGCCTTCACCGGTGACCATCTCAGCGATGTTGCCCTCGTGCAGGATCATGCCACCGATCAGCTGCACGTCGTAGTGCCGCATCCCTAGAAAACGCTGCCCGCCTTCACGGCAGACCGCAAACGCTTCAACCAGTAGATCGTCGACCGTTTCGCCTGCGGCCAGTCGCTCTCGGAATTCGTCGGTCTTGGCCCGCAATTGCTCGTTGGTCAGCTCATTTAGCATTTGCTCCAGCGCATTGATTGCATCGACACGCGGCTGCAGACGTTTCAAGAAACGTGCGTTTGCGGAGCCAAATAGTGCGGTGATCCCGCGTTCGAAACGACCGAGAATGCCGTTACCGATGCCGCTGAGGATCTCCCAAATTCTTTCCAATAATTCCATCGTCAACTCAAAAAGTGTTCAGAATGCACGGGACTTCGACGCGGCTAGAAACTCCAGGCAAGTGGCGAACTTACCCGATCACCACGGATGCTCGACCCACAAAGTGGTAGCGACACTGACCGGCACACATCGACATATGTGAGACAAAGGTGCCTTCCGCCAAATTGCCAGAAGCACCGAAATTCGCGCAACACTATCGCAGCAAAAAGTTTATTGCGATTTGCCCAGAGGGTCAAGACACGTTGCGACCGCCAAATCCGACGTAAGTCGATTCTGAACAGCAGGTTAAGGCAATTATCTCACTGCCACTGATAGGCGATCAGGCTGTCCAGAGCCCGCACGAAGACCTGCCCACCGCAGACGGCCAGATGGGCCCATGTAGAACTAGTGGCAACCTCGCGCTCGTCGATAAGATCAAATTCCTGCGGGTTTGCCTTGATGAGCAGCAGTTTACCGTTCGAGTCCAATGCCAGGATCTTATCACCTTGTGCAACCATTGACCAATATTTGCCGTAGGGCTTCGTGCGCCATTGCTCTTCGCCGGTCTGCAAATTGATACAGCTGAGCCGCTGGTTGCGGAGGTGCATGTAAATGTTGTCGCCAATCACGACTGGCGAAGACATGTAGGCCTGCGCTTTGTTGGACCAGGCTTCCGCGACCTCGCCAGCACCTTGTGATACGCTCCATAGCTGCGACTTACCACTGTGGGCACTGGTGAACACTCGATCGCCAAAGACTGTGGGAGTAAGTATGTTCATCCCGCGAAATGCTTGAATCTCCTGCGACCAGAGTTCTTGCCCTGATTCGATGTCGATGCCTTTGAGCGCCAACCTTGTTTGCACGATGATCTGCTGCTTGCCTTGGATAGTTGCGATGATTGGGGAAGAAAACGGCGAGTCGTAGCCTCCGCCTTCACCAACTGCTGTACGCCACACGCTGTTGCCAGTCGCTGCTTCAACCTTCACCAAAGACTGACTAGCCTGGACGTACACATGGTCCTCAAAGACTAATGGCGAGGAAGCGAAACCGAAGCCAGGGAGCGGCGTACTATACCGGTCCATAAAGTCGACGCTCCATAGTTTTTCGCCATTGTTCACGTCCAAACACACCAACACATCGCGTATTCCTGCAACGAATAAGCGTTCCCCGTCGCATGCCGGTGTGGCGCGAATCCAGCTGCCGTTAGCCATGGCGAAGAACGGTACTTGCATGGCTCCGTCCCAACTTGCTTGCCATAATTCATCACCCGATTGGCGATCCAACGCGTAGACAACTTCCTTCGCTTTGTCTTTGGTTTCCGTGGTGAACACACGATCGCCCAATACAATCGGTCCTGAGTAACTTGGGCCTAAGGGCATTCGCCACTGTTCGACTAGGTTTTGCTCGGAAAGGCCATCTGGCCAGACCGGATTTGCGGGTGCCATGCTGTCGCGATGCGCGCCTCGCCACTGCAGCCAATCACCGTGGTCGGCAGCGGAAAGCGATTGAGCAAAGCACGTCCAGACGGCTAGGAGTGGGAGTGCCCAGAAGCACACGCTGCATCGGTATAGGATTGGCATTTCGGCTACTTTCACTTGGAATCAAGATGTTTCGAGTGGTGAATATGGTCCAACTTCGCCGACCGAAGTCGGAACGACGACCACGTGGTGCGGCTGGTCTTCCCCAGAAGTAGGGGGGAGCAACGCGTCCATGTCTCAAGCTGAACTGTACAATGGCCATGAGTTAGCCGCATCGTCTTTGAGCTTCCACATCCTACAGTGTTCAACCCTTCGGATGCTGTAAGCCCAGCGTACGACGTTACTCTAGGCGATGAATCGTAGTTGCCAAGGTGTTACGAAGTTTGCGTCGTGCCTGGCAGTGCCAGAAATGTCGATGCCGATCATGGCATATCAAACCCTCCCGCAGGGCGGTGACCAGCACCTCTCACATGAGACAAGTCAGCTTGCGACAGAATTCTTCTTGGTCAGCGGTCACGCCACACGTGCTCACGATCCGATAGAGCAATTAGATGTCTAACGGTCTATACTTGGGCCCGGCGATTTCTCCGTATCGCATGAGGACCTCCATAAGAAATGTCGTCAAGTGACGCTGTGCGTGTAAAAACAGATGAACTGCCCGTGGGTAGCCGACTCAGCCATCCGATCAATGAAAGCGAAGGTCGACTTCTGCTTGCCGCCGGCGTCCTACTCACAAAGCGCCTTAAGGAGAGACTACTCGCGCGCGGCATCACTGAGGTAATGCTACATCCCGATGATGTGGCCGCTCTGTTCGGTGGCAAGCAGCCCAAGCAAACCGAACAACCTGACGTCGCTGAGAAGCCCCGCAAGGCAAAGAAAGCACCTGGCCAGCGTCAGGAATCCGATCAGCAGGACGCCCTGCGCGAGACGGTAGCGCTGATCCGGATTCAAGCTGCGGCTCTTGCTGCCTCGGTATCGCTACGAGTACAAAACGCGGAGGCACCGCTTAGCCAACGCGTAAAGAAGCACAGCACCGAACCCTACGATTCGGCGCAACGTGAGCGGCTCACGCAGCATTTTGCCGTGACCACGCAAATTCTCAACGACATCGCCCGCCAAGCTGTTGCGGGGAAAGTCGACGATGACCAACCACTCAAAATGGTTACGGAAGACTACGTCGACGAGTTGACCGACGACACAGACAGCGTATTGGCTACCACTCGAGAGATGGCACCGAACCCTGAGATTACCGAGCGCGGAATTCGCATGGCATTGCTGGGCATGGCAATGGCAATCGAAATCGGCTGGGACGAACAGAATGTACGTGAAGTCGGACTTTGTGGACTTGTGCACGACTTCGGCATGTTTCGTCTGGACGAACGACTCAGAGATGCCCAGGTGGAACTCTCAGCCGAAGATTTCAAGGAACTGACAGATCATCCACTCCACACGCTTGATATGCTGTCGTCGATGAAACAGATTTCTCTTCCTGTGCGCCTCGCGGCATCGCAGGTCCACGAAAACCCCGATGGCTCCGGCTATCCACGTGGGTTAACCAAGGAAGAGATTCATCCCTATGCTTCATTGCTACATGCGGCAGAGGCCTACATCACACTCACCGCGAGCATGTATGGTCGGAAGGCCTACTTGTCCTACGATGTGATGGTCTACCTCCTCAACCAAGTCAAAGCCGGTCGCATTGACGAACAAGCGATGCGAGCGTTGCTGCAAGTGGTTGCATTGTTCCCTATTGGCAGTCATGTCCGCCTAAGTGACGGCACTGAAGCGCAAGTCATCCGTCGCAACGAAGCCAATTACACTTCGCCCATCGTGCAGCGAGTCGGTGCCGACCGCAAAATCAAGACGGACGCCCCACATGCCTCAATCATCGATCTTGCCGCGGCAAAGATGCGCGTGATGGCACCGCTAGTCCCGCCCGATTCTGATGAAGAACGCTTGGACGAAAATCGGATGGGCGAGGTGTTGTGGAACGCCTAGGGAACTTCTTAATTCGCTGCGATCGCGTTGCGAAGCCCGCTGGGGATGCTGACTTTATTCGGCGCCCGGAGTATCACCTGCACGTTCAAACGCACTCAGCTGACTCTTGCCTTTGTTCGATTGTGGTAAGTTTCGTAAGCGCCCGCTGAGGATTTCGGGAATGTTCACGTTTGAACCCGCCCGCGAACGAATTGGCAAAGCGATCATGTAAAGTACGAGAGCCATCCAATCGCTTCGACGAGTCCACCACCAGCAAACAACCAGACGGCGGCAACGCCGGTCCAATGTAGCCAGTCGTAACGCAGTCCGTCGCGATGGTCATGCAAGCTTGCGACGAGAATTAGAATGAGCAGAACTGTGGTTGTCGCGACTTGGGCGTACGCGTGCGATGTGTCGAACCATTGTCGCCACACTCCCAACAATGCCCAGCAATGCTGAGGCACGAGCAACAGCAACACGCCCCCCGGCACGAGCAGCACCAATCTCCAGCACCGGTTGCCATGCAACATTCGCGAAAACAACACACAGTTCAGGCCGGCAGAACTGCATAGTGCGATCTTGTTGAGATTCCAGGCAATGAATTCGACATTTGCTGATTTTGAAGATATCTCCCACAGCCAAATTCCTATCCCACAAACTGCGTCCAAGAGAACGCAAACCGCCATACACAGCAGTAGCCAGTGCCCCGGAAAAACTGCCGACCACGCCCCCGTATTCCAACGTTGCCAGGCGAACAATAGCAAACCAGAAATAGCTACCCCGTACATGATTGAGGCAAAGGCAATCGATGCGAGGGCGTATGCGTGAATCTCAACCGGAATGTCGGTCCAGTCAGTCCAAGCCATCCGCACCGAGGCAATGACAGCGCAGGTCGTGGTCAGCAACAGCAAGTGTGTAACACGCAACCGCACCGAAAACGGAGTCGGGTCTTTCGCAGCTGCGGACATACCGAGATCTGAGAGCAAATAGCTGCTAGAGATAGGTATTGATCAAATTCTCTATCATCTCCTGCCGACCACTAACGTTGGTCGCGGCATCTCCCTTTTCGAGCATGATTTTCTCAAGCGACGAGAAGTCGTGCTTTCCGCCTTCGATGCCCGTACCCAACTCGCTTTCCCAATTCGAATAGCGATCATTCACGATGCTGTCGAGGCGTCCGTCAGCGCGGATGGCAGCAGCGATCTTGAGTCCACGCGCGAACGCGTCCATGCCACCGATGTGAGCGTGGAACAAATCAATTGGCTCAAAACTCTCACGGCGCACTTTGGCGTCAAAGTTCACGCCGCCGGGAGCGAGGCCGCCATACTTTAGCACCGAATGCATGCACTGCGTCGTCAGATAGATGTCGGTGGGGAACTGATCGGTATCCCAACCCAAGAGCATGTCACCAGTGTTGGCGTCGATCGAACCCAACGCGCCCGCCCCGCCGGCCACTTCCAGTTCGTGTTGCATAGTGTGACCGGCCAGCGTGGCGTGGTTCGTCTCGAGGTTGAGCTTGAGATGATCCATCAGGTCATACTGCCGCAGGAAGTTCAAACACGCAGCCGCGTCGCTGTCGTATTGATGCTTAGTTGGCTCTTTGGGTTTGGGCTCGATGTAGAACTGGCCCGTAAAGCCGATCTCCTTGGCGTAGTCGACCGCCATATGCAGGAACATCGCCAGGTGGTCCAACTCCCGCTTCATATTGGTGTTCCACAGGTTTTGGTAGCCTTCACGGCCGCCCCAGAAAGTGTAGCCTTCGCCACCCAATTCGTGTGTCACTTCTAGAGCCTTCTTCACCTGCGCGGCCGCGAATGCGAATGCTTCGCAGTTGGGGCTGGTAGCGGCGCCATGCATGTAGCGTGGGTTGCTGAACAGATTCGCCGTGCCCCACAGCAACTTGATGCCGGTCCGCTGTTGTTCTTCTTTCAGCACGCCGACGACCGCGTCGAGATTCTTGTTGGTCTCGGTGAGCGACGCTCCCTCCGGCGCGACATCGCGATCGTGAAACGCGTAGTATGGTGCGCCAAGCTTCTCGATGAATTCAAACGCCACCCGAGCGCGGTTTTGCGCGTTCTCGACCGAGTCGGTACCATCCTCCCAGGGGCGTAAGGCGGTCCCAGGCCCAAACGGATCAGCCCCCTGGCCGCGAAACGTGTGCCAGTACACGACGCTGAATCGAAGGTGCTCAGCCATCGTCTTGCCCTCGACGACCTCTTCAGCGTTGTAATGGCGAAATGCCAGTGGATTGGTACTGTCGGTGCCTTCGAAGCGAATGCGATCAATCTCAGGGAATGCGGTCATGATAGTTTGAATATGAGGTGAGTGTTAGAGGAAGATGAGGTGCTCAAAGGCCAAGCGAGTGCATCAGGGTTGGTGTTGCATTTTCGCAACATTCTAGTGGATTTGCGGTGCCCCGTGGAGGGTGCAAATGATGGACAGGAAAGTGGGTTTGCGGTACTCTTTAGATAGCCGAACAATTCGGCACTTCTTTCCCGGAACGAATTCCTCCCCAAGAGCTGTTGGCTCTTCCCCATTAACTTAGAAAGTAGCGATGAATCTCTATCGACTCACCGCGCCCCGAGTGATGGCTCTCACCCTGCTAGCCGGGCTATGCTCGTCACGCGACGTATCGGCAACCGTCGTGCGCTACGATACCACTTTGGGAACGATCGATGTTCGATTATTCGACACCGCAACCCCATTGTCGGTGGACAACTTCTTAGGCTATGCCAACACTGACCGCTGGGATGGAACGTTTGTCCATCGGAGCGTGCCAGGATTTATTGTTCAAGGCGGTGGATTCACGCTGAGCCCAGACATCTTCAATACAACAAGGGTTTCAACTGACGACCCGGTTCTGAACGAGCCTGTACTCAGCAATCTGCGCGGGACGGTTGCCTATGCCAAAATTGGGCCCACCCCTGGAAACGAACCGGATGAAACGACGATCAACAGCGCCACCAGCCAATGGTTCTTTAATTTAGGTGACAATTCGGCAAACTTGGACAACCAAAACGGAGGTTTCACAGTATTTGGACGAGTTGTTGGCAGTGGAATGACGGTCGTCGACGCGATTGCCGCGCTTCCAAGAATAAACGCAGGCGGAGCGTTTACGAACGTGCCGGTCACAGATCGTGAACAAGTGCTGGACCAACAAAACATTTTCGCATCGGAAGCCGTTCTGATTAACGACATTTCCGTGCTGAACGTTCCAGATGGTGACTACAACTTTGATGGGACCGTCGACCACAGTGATTTGCTGATTTGGGAAGCTACTAATGGCTCCACCACCGAGGTTGCGGCAGACGGCAATGGGAATGGCGTCGTCGACGGCGCCGATTATCTCATCTGGCAAAACAATCTTGGTGCCACACCATTGTCGGCCATCACAGCCGCTTCGAGCATTCCCGAACCCACGACGCTGTCGCTGGCGTTTCTAGGGATCGTCGCCGCCCTCTGGAGACGTTGAGCTTCCGTCGTCTTGACCGGGGGCCGGGTCTGAGGACTTCGCAGCCACCTGAATCTCATCGCCATCGACACGTACGGCAAACGCGTCGATCTTGAGTCGTGGATTATCGCACCACGTGCCGTCACACACGTCGAAACGCCAAGCGTGCCACGGGCAAGTGACTTTGCCCTCATCATCCACTTGTCCAGCGCCGAGCGAAGCTCCCATGTGGGGACAGAGATCGTCAATCGCGTGATACGTTCCGCCAAGATTAAAGACCGCGACCAGTCGATCCCCCAGCGGGAACGTAGCTCCTTCGCCTTCGGGAATTGAACCAACTTTGGCGACGGTCACGAACTCAGACATGCTGTGCGTTGCTAGGCGAGGGGAACGGGTTTCGACTACACTCTAATGTAGTCATTTTTCCCAGTCGCTGATAGTTGGCGCATGCTCACTCGCTCGACACTTTCGCTCTTAGTTTGTTGCATCCTGCCATTCAGCTCGTCGAGCCATGCTCAACAGGCCGCACTCGCTGACGCAGAGCAACTGTTGTTGCGTGGTAACTACGCTGAGAGCCAGTCGGCGTACATGGCGCTGTTAGCAGAACTCCCAGGGCAGGCCGCACTTGGCTTATCGCGCTGTCATTGGGAACGTGGCGACCTGAATGTAGCCCAAGATGTCCTCGAGCGTCAGCTTTCCAACACAAAGCACCCTGCTGCGTTGCATGCCCAACTTGCGGGATTGAAGCTGCAGACCGGTGATCTGAGTGCCTGTCGAACGCATGTAGAAGAGGCCCTAACACTCGATAAGCAAAACATACATGCCGCCTGGATTCGCGCTGAATTGTTCCGGACAATAGGCGATATCCCGCAGGCCTCCGCTGCATATCGGGCGTTGGCCGATCGCTACGATCAGACCGGTAAAAAAATCGATCAGCCGCGGCAACTGTACTGGTTCGGCCGGGCTTTGGCACAACACGCCCGTCTGAACCAAGATAAGAGCCGCTTTCGGCAACTTACCACTGAACTCTATCCGCGAATCCTCTCGCTTGAGCCCAATTTCTGGCAAGCCCACTGCGAGACCGGGCGGTTGTTGTTGGAAAAACTCAACGCGAGCGACGCCGAATCGGCATTCACCGACGCGCTGCAGATCAACCCTCAAGCGGCGGATGCTCATGTCGGTTTGGCGAGGCTCGCGCTCAACGAGTTCCAACTCAACCGCGTGCGCCGTCATGTGATTCGCGCGCTGAAAACGAACCCGAGTCACGGAGGCGCGTTACTCTGCCGTGCCGACATGCAATTCGCCAGTCTGCGACCTGCGGAAGCGCTGACCACGCTGCAAGCAGCTCAGAAAGTGAATCCGCATCATGCGGCAACGCTCGGTCGAATATCCGCGGCGTATTCGTTGTTGACTCGGCCCGATAGTGATGCTCACTCCGGCGACAGCAAAGAAATCCTAAACACCGCACCCGGCAACTCTAGCCCTGGAGAATTCTATGCCGCGAAGGCCACAGCGTTGGAGCATGCGCGCCGGTATCCACAGGCAGGTGCAAGTCTGCAGCGTGCGATCGAAGTGATGCCAGAACTACTCGGGCCTCGCGGTCAGCTTGGGATGATCGAGATGCGTTTGGGGCACGAGACGAAGGCACGTGAGCTGCTCGCTGAGTCTTTTCGACGCGATCCGTACAACGTGCGCGTCAAGAATCAGCTGGAAGTGCTCGATTTATTGGATAGCTACGCAACACGCGAGACAGAGCACTTTGTCATTCGCTACGATCCAGCTCACGACGAAGCGCTGGCACAACACATGGCACGTTATGCCGAGAAATGCTATGCAGAATTGACCGGTGCTTTCGATTTTGAGCTTCCTGAGAAGGCGCTCCTTGAGGTCTTCCATGATAGCCAAGGCATCGAGGCAAGGCAGTGGTTTGGCGCACGGATGGTCGGATTACCTAATATACACACGATCGCTGCCTGCGGAGGAAACATCGTCGCGATGGTTTCGCCAACCGCCGAGCAGCGACAAATTAACTGGGCTGATATTTTGCGCCACGAGATCGTCCACCTCATCAACCTTCAACAAACCAACTACGCGGTTCCACACTGGCTGACCGAGGGGTGTGCTGTGTGGCAGGAGCAACGACCTCGGCGGCCAGCGTGGGAGAGACTCTTGGTGCAGCGTGTACCCAAAGGCGAGGTTTTCGATCTCGACTCGCTCAATCTAGGTTTTCTGAAACCTGGTTCTGCTGATGACTGGCAATTGGCCTACTGTCAGGCAGAGATGTACGTCGATCTAATAGCACGCAAATACGGTGTCGAGGGCGTGCGTAGACTGCTGTCCGCTCACCGCGACAACCTGCCCACGGATGAGGCGATCGCCACGAGTTTGGATATCACCAAAGCTTCGCTCGAAGCGAGCTACGTCGACGAGCTGAACCAAGTCGTATTCGAGCTGCGGCAGCGCCAGAATTTGGGCAAACAGCCGAAATTGTCAGAACTTGCCAAGCGGTGGGAGGAGAATCCAACTGACTTCGACGTTGGTGCGCAACTGGCCCTGGTTCGGCTGCGTCGGGGTGATTATCCTGGAGCAGGCGAATTGGCCCGACAGGTCCTTGAGGCAGACCCTGACCAGCCGCTCGCCCGACTAGTGAAGGCGAAGTTGCTGGCCAGAATCGGTGACACGCAGGCTGCTGTTGCCGAATTGCAGCTGGTCGTGGAGGGCAAGTCGCCATTGCCTGAAGCACTTAAGTTGTTGGCGGGTATCCACTTACGGAAAGGCAACTTCGACACGGCTAAACAGTTGTACCAGCGCGGCGCTGACCTGCAGCCGGGCGAATTGCAATGGACGAAGGCGCTCGCCGTCGTGGCGATACGCCAGCAGGATACCGATGAACTGAATCGACTGCTCGTACGTATTGCTAGCGCTGAGCCAGACAATCTCGTCACTCGAAGGAAGCTTCTGCAATTGGCGCAAGCCATCCAAGATCAAGACCAGCTACAACTTTGGGCGAACGAAGTGCTGCATATCGACCCCAACGACCTCGCAGCCAGACGCGCACTTGGCACACTTGGAGAGTGAATGCCTGAAAGCGTCGTAGTGCTTGTAGTACGTCCTGCGAGCAATCATCCGTTTCAATTGCTAACACATCCGAAATGATGACCGACACTTCCAAGGATATCTCGCTGCAAGATTTTCAGCGTTTGATTCGTGAAATGTATCACGAAAAAGACGTGGCACGCGGCATTGACGGCACCTTCATGTGGCTGATGGAAGAAGTGGGTGAGTTGGCAGCCGCGTTGCGCGAAGGCACTCCGGAGGAACTTGCTGCGGAGTTTGCAGACGTGCTGGCATGGCTCTCAACAATTGCCAACGTCGCGAATGTCGATCTCGCAAAAGCAGTTCGCGACAAGTACGGCGCGGGCTGCCCTGGATGTGGGCTGCTAGTG
>JANQQA010000220.1 GCA_028285205.1 Bythopirellula sp.
GGTGGTGTCAGTGCGCAGATGGATATGCGATAATTGAAGGCAGCCCCCGGGCTGCCTCATGCATTCCACCCCGCAATCGTTTCGAGCTATGTGTGCCACCAGGATTACCTCGCCAGACGATCCGGCTCTCGACCAACTCTGCGCCGAGTTGGCGGAACTGGCCAACGAGCTGGATCTCACCGGCGCTTGGCCCCAGCGTCAACTACAGCTGTGCGCTGAGTATGGCGTCTATGAGTGGTTCTTAGCGCCCCAATGGGGTGGGCAAGCGTGGGACGACGAAAAGGTCGTGCGCGGCTACCTCGCGCTATCGAGCGCTTGCCTGACGACCACCTTTATTCTTACGCAGCGCACTGGCGCGTGCCGCCGCATCGCTAGCTCCGGCAACCTCGCAGCTCAAGACTTTCTGCTTCCCGACCTGGTCAGCGGCAAACTGATGGCGACCGTCGGCATCTCACACCTCACGACCAGCCGTCGGCATCTGGCTACACCCGTGTTGCGTGCGGAAAGGGCCGACGGTGGTTATCTGCTGAATGGATTCGCGCCTTGGGTCACCGGCGCAGCCCAGTCGGCCTACGTGATCGTTGGCGCGACGATGATGGAAGCCGATGACCCAACGCCCGAGGAACTGCTTATCGCGTTGCCGTCGGATCTGCCTGGCGTCTCTGCCGACGAGCCCGCGCGGCTGGTCGGACTCGGGGCCAGCCATACAGGACAGCTGCAATTGCAGGATGTGTTCGTCGAAGATCGCTGGGTACTGGCAGGACCTGTCGAAAATGTCATGTCGGTCGGATCGGGAGCCGGAGCGGGCGGTTATCAAACTTCTACGTTGGCACTTGGTCTAACGCGGTCTGCCCTCGGTTTTCTTGGTCAGCAGTCCACCCAACGCACCGAGCTCGGCACGCCGCTGGACGCGTTGCAAGAAGACTTCGACGAGGTCAGCGAGTTGCTGTTTTCTGTCGTCCGCGGACAGCCTGACTGCAGCAGCGAGCAGCTCCGCAAACGGGCGAATAGCCTCGCCTTGCGTGCCGCCCAAGCCGCCCTCGCTGCCGCCAAAGGCACCGGCTACATTACCGGACATCCAGCGGGACGCTGGTGCCGCGAAGCACTGTTCTTCCTCGTCTGGAGTTGCCCCCAACCAGTGCTTGCCGCCAACCTGTGCGAGCTGGCGGGCATCGCTTCGGACTGAGCAGGCGAGGACGTTTGTCGAGACGCGGCCGATCTGCGACAATCTTCGCAGTCTGCGTATACCTTCATTAGCTTGCAAGAGATTCATGACCGATTCCGAGAAACCGATTGTCGTGTGGCACGAGCATGCAGTTACTCGCGCCGACCGCGAACAACTCAATGGCCATCGCGGTTGTGTGGTTTGGTTCACTGGCCTGAGTGGGTGCGGCAAGAGCACCGTGGCCAATCTGGTCGATCAGAAACTGCATCAGCGCGGTGCGCGGAGCTACGTGTTGGATGGCGACAACGTGCGACATGGGCTCAACGCAACGCCCCAGCTGCTGTCCCAGCGCTATGGTGACGAGTTCGCCACACGCTTTGGACTGGGATTCTCGCAGGAAGATCGCGAAGAGAACATTCGACGGGTGGGGGCAGTGGCGGGTTTGCTTAGCGACGCTGGGTTGATCACGCTCACGGCCTTCGTCAGCCCATTTCGAGCCGATCGCGAGAGCGTACGATCAAGTCTGCCGGACGGTGATTTTGTTGAAGTTTTCGTGAACGCATCGCTAGAAACCTGTGAATCCCGCGACCCCAAAGGCCTTTACAAGAAAGCTCGCGCTGGCGAAATCACCGATTTCACGGGCATCAGTTCTCCCTACGAAGCACCCGAGAGCGCGGAAATTGAATTGGCGGCTGACGACACGGATCCCGATATGCTCGCCGATCAGGTGATCAAGTACTTGATCGACCAAGGCAAACTTTCTGCTAGCTAATTGTGCCAACGGCTTTGCGATGGGCGGGCACGAACACCCACCCCGAGAGTCGTTGCTAGCCCTGCGCCGGAGTGACTAATTTTGCCTCTTTTCAACTTCATGTTGACCTCCGGAGCAATGTAGGCATAGATTGCTTAATGAGAGGTGGCCCAACGCTGGGCATCTGGCCCGGGCCAAGCACTCACACGGAGGTTAAGTGATGATCTATTCCCCGCAACCAAAAAAGCTCGGGGCCGTCGACAAGCCGCCGGCAGTTCGACTCGGTCCGCTGGGCAACAGGGCGGACTACGATTCCTCAACCTCGGACGTCCGTGCTAGCCTTGTTGAAACGCCGTCGTCCGAAGGTCAGCAACACAATCTTGAGCTGGCGAAACGCATTCTGCAACGCATCGAGTTACGACTCCCGGGGCGTATTCGCGATCTAACCGTCTACACGACAGAGAACGCCGTTGTGCTGGCTGGCAAGTGCAGCACCTTCTACTCGAAACAACTGGCCCAACACATCGCCATGGGCGTCATCGAGTACGAACAGTTGATCAACAACATCGACGTCCGCGTGTCGAAGTAGCGTTGATTACAACTTCAGGCCATTGAGCACGTCTTGCAGCTCACTCTCGCCGCTCAAGAAATCCAGCTTCACGCCGACGGCGTATAGCGGCACGTCGCCAAGCTTGTTGACGGCTAGCTTAACCAGATCCTTGCGCGTGCATACGACTTGGTCAACCGCGGCGACCCACGAGGTGAGGGACTGCACATCCTCGCGTGTGTAGCTGTGATGGTCGGGGAACTCTTGCCACTGGCAGACGTTGTAGTCGAGCGTCTCCAGTGTGTGTCGAAAGCCAGCCGGATTGCCGATCCCACAAAAGGCGGCTGTCCTTTGCCCAGCCACCGACGCCAGTGAATGTTCTTGACCATCAGCGTCCAACAGCATCGCCGGCTTGTGCACGACTTCGCACCAGACGGCGTGGGGCGCAAGTTGTCGAGCGCGTGCTTGAATCTCCTTACGCTGAGTATCCTCAAGCATGTCAGCGCGACTAAGCACGACCACCTGAGCGCGCGCCAAGCCAGCGAGAGGTTCGCGTAGCGTTCCGCGCGGAAAGACGTGTTCGTAGCCGAACGGCTCGGTCGCGTCGAGCAGCACGATGTCTAGGTCGCGCGCGAGCCGACGGTGCTGAAAACCGTCGTCTAACAAGATCAGCTGCGTTTCCAGTTCCTCGACCGCCAGCTGTGCGGCTTCGACCCGGTTGGGATTCTGTAGATGCGGCACATCGGGCAAAGCGAGTTCCAGTTCCAACGCTTCGTCGTTGCGCTCGCCCTGCTCTGCTCCGTAGCCGCGACTCACGATCGACACACGCACGTCGCGGTCGCGAAAATAGCGGGCCAGCCACTCCACTAAAGGCGTCTTGCCGGTGCCGCCCAACGTCAAGTTGCCAACGCTGACGACCGGCACATCGACACGATGGATCTCGGCCCGTCCAAGATCGTAGCGCCGATTGCGCCGAGTCATGACCCAGCCGTAAGGGAACTCGGCTGCCCGTAACCCCGAACGCAGACACGCTGCCGCCAACCCCTTCTTGCGGCCACTGACCAAGTTGCGAAATGTCGTCGGATCAATCACGGCAGCGATT
>JANQQA010000223.1 GCA_028285205.1 Bythopirellula sp.
ACATCGCCATGATCAGCCAAGGTCCCTGATCTTCGCTCAGCGTGTAATCTCCTTGCGGATCGGCCTCGACCTGTTTGCGCGGAATCAGCTTCTGCAGAAAGGGATTGGCAGCGCACGGTGACGTCAAGTGCGTCGTGAACGCGATTCCGCTAACGAGGGCAACGAGCAACAAGCGTTGCATAGGAGAATCTCCGAGTACGTCGAACAGCAGCGCGCCTACCTGACGCGAGATAGTGAGGCGGGAAAGTAACAAAGCCATCGGGGAGTTTCCAGAGCGAATCGGAGGCGATCGTGGAAGCGGCTATTTTCCGTAGAATGCCGGATTTCTCACGCAAGATCGTTCTAGAGCGTGCGAACAAGCCAAGAGCCAGTGCTATAATTTCTAAACGCCTCCGGAAGGCAGAGAGGCTGTTTGTCGTTAATCACCGGCCAATTGCACAAGAAGCCGTTATTTGAGGGAGATCAAGCCATGAGAAGTGCCAGCAATTTCGTACCTTTACTGCTAGCGTTCATCATCAGCACGTCCGTCCAGTCGACATTCGCCAAAGAGTCCACCGACAGAGCTGAGAAAAAGCCAGCAGCCAAGACATCCGCTGAGGCGACGCAATCCGACGATGAGAAATCGTCGCAGAAACCGGTCAAGACCCGCTTGGCCCACATCAAGATTGCTGGCGCACTGCCCGAGTCGCCCGGACAGATGTCGCTGTTCGGCGACCTCGGCGTCGATCTCCGCAAGACGATCGCCCGATTGGACAAGGCGGCAAAGGATAAACGCATCGCAGGCGTGATCCTCGAAATCGGTCCGGCGGCACTAACTCGCGGCAAGCAAAACGAACTCCGCGAAGCGATCGCGCGAGTGCAAGCCGACGGCAAAAAAGTCTACGCTAGCGTCGAAGCAGCGATGGACTCGCAATTCTTGCTCGCGACCGCGTGCGACGAGATCGTCATGCCAGAGGCTGGCATGCTGCTGATCTCCGGCGTCCATGCCGAAGTTGCATTCTACAAGGAACTGCTCGACAAGCTTGGTATCGAAGCCGACATGTTTCACGTGGGTGACGCCAAGGGCGCCGCCGAGCCGCTCACGCGGACAGGCCTCAGCGAGCCCGTGCGCAAGAACCTTACCGCGATGGTCGACGACATCTACGATCAAATGATTACGACGATTGCCACCGACCGCGATCTCAAGGTTGACGAGGTACGCAGCATCGTCGATCACGGTTTGCTAACCGTGCAGAAGGCGAAAGAGGCCGGCCTGATTGATCACGTCGCGTATCCCGACGAATTCCGCGCGAAGTTGAAAGCAGAATACGAAGCGGACGAGTTGGCATACGTAGTCAACTACGGCAAGAAGGGTCTCGATACCGATTTCTCGGGACCGATGGGAATGATCAAGTTGTTTCAGCAGATCATGGGCATTGGGTCGGGCAGTGGTAGCTCGAAGGATCCAAAAATCGCCGTCGTCTACGCCGTCGGCCCGATCATGACGGGTAAGAGCCAAGCTGATCTATTCGGTGGGCAATCGATGGGCTCTGACACAATCGTTAAGGCAATCAACAAGGCCGCCGCAGACAAGACCGTTAAGGCCATCGTGCTGCGGATCAACAGCCCAGGTGGCTCGGCACTGGCCAGCGATCTGATCTGGCGTGCCACCAAGAAGGCCGGCAAGCCGGTTGTAGCGAGCATGGGTGACGTCGCCGCGAGTGGCGGCTACTACATCGCCATGGGAGCCGATCACATCATCGCCGAGCCGGGAACGGTCACCGGCTCAATCGGGGTGGTGGGTGGCAAGCTCGCGATGCGTGGAATGTACGACAAGATTGGCATTACCACCGACAAGATTACGCGTGGTAAGAATAGCGGTATCTTCAATAGCCCAAACAAGTTCAGCGAAAGCGAACGTGAGGTGATGGAAGAGCTGATGCAGGACATCTATCGCATCTTCACTACCAAGGCAGCGAAGGGGCGGAACATGCCTCTCGAGAAACTCGAGTCGCTCGCCGGCGGTCAAGTGTACACAGGTCGCGATGCGAAGCGCAACGGATTGGTGGACGATTTGGGAACGTTGAAAGACGCCATCCGCGCGGCGAAGAAGCTGGCCGGTATGGATCCCAACGAAAAGGCTCAGCTGAAGCTGCTTCCAAAGCCGGAGAATCCGCTGGAGGCCCTGTTCGGTGCCGACCTGGACAAAGAGCGCGAAGCCAAGCTCCTGCAAGGCATCACGCAGCTGTCCCCCGAACTAGCGGCCCCACTACGGCATGCCTACCAGCTCCGCCAGGTGATGCAGGAGCCGGTGACGCTGATCATGCCGTACTGGTTGGACGTGCGGTGATCCGACCTTAGATGATGAATTTTATGGGTGCCAAAATCAGCCAAAACGGCACCCAGCCGAATTCGCACACGATGACCACCAAGCTCATGATTTGCACGGCCCTCAATGAGAGGGTGATGACACCGTCTGGTCGTTCTCGGACGAACCACAACCCTACGGTTGCTGCGACCAGCAAACCGGCCACGCCCCAGCACGCGGTGTCATACTGTATTGGCAGTGGAGCGACCTCGACGACTTCGCCGCCAGCCCGTCTGCTGTAGAACAACCGGCTCACCGGCCCGTCTTCGGTGTGAATGACCTCGCTATCCACGCCAACGACAGTTCTGAACTCGCGCCACTCCGCCTTCATATGCAACCAGCCCATGAGCGCAGCTAAGGCGGCCGTCGCGAGTAGCAGATGACGAACGCGGAATTTCTTCATGGCCCGAAATTAATTTGCCTCTGGGCACCTGAAAGATAACTCAAGGCTAATCGGTCGCACCGATGCGCTCTTTGCCAACCCATTTTCGCAGGACTTCGGGCACGAGGATGGTGCCGTCGGGTTGTTGACAGTTTTCGACGATGGCGATGATTGCGCGGCTGATCGCGACGGCCGTGCCATTGAGCGTGTGGACGAAGTGCGTGCCTTTCTCGCCTTTGTTCTTGTAGCGAATGTTCAGTCGCCGGGCTTGATAGTCCGTGCAATTGCTGGTGCTGGTCACTTCGCCAAACTCGCCACTCTCGCCGCGTCCAGGCATCCACGCTTCCAGGTCGAACTTGCGATACGCCGGTCCGCCCAGATCGCCGGTGGCCGTGTCGATCACACGATAGGGGATCCCCAGCCCATCGAAGATCTGACATTCCAGGTCGCAAAAGTAGTTGTGCATGTCCTCACTCTCGTCGGGCTTGGTGAAGGCAAACATCTCGACCTTGGTAAACTGATGCACACGGTACAGTCCGCGGGAAGCGCGACCCGCAGCGCCGGCTTCGGTACGGAAGCAATGACTGATGCCGCAGATCTTGATCGGCAGTTCTTCTGCGTCGAGTACCTGATCGGAGTACATCCCGCCGAGCGTTATCTCAGCGGTCGCGACGAGATTGAGATCAAAGTTCTCGATGCTGTAAATCTGTGTTTCGGGCCCGCGCGGAATGAATCCGACGCCATGCAGGATTTCATTGCGGGCCAAGTCAGGTGTGATCGTCGGCACGAAGCCTTCACTCATCAACAGCTCTAGGGCATACTGCTGCAGCGCGAGCTCGAGTAGCACGCCTTCGTTACGCAGAAAGTAAAAACCAGCGCCGGCGATCCGCGCGCCAGCTTCGAAATCGATCAGGTCGTGCTGCGCTGCCAAGTCCACATGGTCTACGACTGGAAATCCCAGCGGGCGGACTTCGTGTTCGCCGCGCCGCAACTCGCGGCTGTGGGCTTCCTCGCCGATGGGCGCCTCCGGGTGGGTCATGTTGGGCATGCTGCGATAGATGGCACCCGCTTCGGCGGCCAAACGATCGATTTCCGCCTGCTTGGCATCTTTCTGCTCGCGAAGTTGCTTGCCCTCTTCTTTGCGTTGCTCGCGTTCGGCTTCGTCTTTGGCTTTGCCGATCGACTTGCTCACGGCATTGGCTTGGCGCGAGAGTTCCTCGATCTCTTGTTGGAGTCCGCGAACCTTCGTTTCCAGTTCGACAAAGCGATGCACATCGGCACTGACTCCGCGATGCGTGCAGTTTTGCTGGACGGCATCGGCGTTGGCAAGGATGAATTTCTTATCGAGCATAATCAATTATTTTGAAGTCGGTGGGTCGGACCTAACCAGAACGACATGGTGAACACGTCCGTTTTTTGACGCTACTCGTCGTGTTCGTTGTGCCGTTGTGGTGTGCAGTTTATTGTTTTTTGCAAAGGGCGATTGATTGCCACAAAGCCGCACTTGCGCGAATACCTCGGTGGAAGTCGTTGGTTGAGAACTTTTCGTTGGGCGCGTGCAAGTTATCATCGTTCTGGCCCCAGCCCAAGAGCAACACGTCGGCGTTGAGCTGATCGGCGAAAGTGTTGACAATCGGGATTGAGCCGCCCTCGCGGATGAACACCGGACGACTGCCAAATCCCGCCTCAATTGCGTCCGCGGCAGCTGCCAAGTAAGGGCTCTCCAGCGGCATGGCGATTCCAGGAGCTCCGTGGTAGTCAATCAATTCCATCGTGATGCCCGGTGGCACCAACGGCTCTAGAAGTTCCTTGAGCCCCGCCGTAATCTTCTTCGGATCCTGATTGGGCACGAGTCGGAAGCTGAACTTCGCACCCGCTCGTCCGGGCAGCACGGTCTTCGCGCCTTCGCCCTGATAGCCTCCCCAGATGCCGTTGACGTCGTAGGTCGGTCTCGCCCAGCGACGTTCCAGCGTCGTAAAACCCTCTTCCCCGGACACTTCTTCGACGTCGAGTTTGGATTTGAACTCTGCTTCGTCGAACGGCAAATCGGCGAACTCCTGTCGTTCTCGTACGGAGAGGGGCTCGACATCGTCATAGAACCCGGGAATCTGAATACGCCCTCGGTCGTCGATAATCGCTGCCAAGAGCTTGCCTAGTGCATTAGCGGGGTTGGTCACCGCACCGCCGAACACGCCGGAGTGCAAGTCGCTATTGGGCCCGGTGAGATGAACTTCGTAGTAGGCAATCCCGCGCAGACCGTAGGTGATCGCGGGTACGCCTGGAGCAAACTGAGCGGTATCGCTAATCACCACACAATCGCAGGCGAGCTTGGCAATGTTCTCTGACAGAAATGACTCGAGATTCTCGCTGCCGACTTCTTCCTCGCCTTCGATGAGCAGCTTCACCTGAAGCGGGAGCTTTCCTTCTGTCGCGAGCCACGACTGCACACTCTTAACGTGGGTGAGCATCTGCCCCTTGTCGTCGGTCGCGCCGCGGGCGTAGAGATCGCCGTCCCGGACCTTCGGTTCAAACGGCGGGCTCTCCCACTCGTCTAACGGGTCGGGGGGTTGGACATCGTAATGTCCATAAACGAGCGCGACGGGGGCTCCGGGAACCTCAGGTGTCTGGGCGTAGACCACCGGATGGCCAGGCGTCTCGATCAACTCGGCGGCAAGGCCGATGTCAGAAAGGTGATCAACGAGCCACTGAGCGGCTCCTCGTACGTCGTTGCGGAATTCTGAGTCAGCGCTAACGCTGGGAATGCGTAACAATTCGCACAAATCCGCCAAGAACTGCTGGCGATTGGCGTCAGCGAATTGCAATACGTTGCTCAGCGGAGATTCCGACGGATTCAGTGCTGTCACTTGATTGTCGCTACGGTAGGTCCAAGACTGCCGCGTATAAGCCTCGTTAGGCCTTCCCGGATGGCTGGTCAAAAGCAGCCTGATTTTTCGGGTCGCGGATGGAGTGTGTTTCTCCAGAATCAAGCCGTACAATATACTGGCAACCTTGGATTTAGGCCACTGGCCGATTGCATGCGTTAAGCACACTGAGAGATGAGCGAGAATGACCGGTTTTGATGAACAAGTGGACGATGGCGAGGGCGTCACCACCGTCATCCCACGCAAACAGCGTGCAGACGAGAAGCAAGCCCGCCGCCAGCCGCGCTACAACGTGATCCTGTGGGACAGTGACGACCACACCTACGACTACGTCGAGAAGATGTTGCGCGAGCTGTTCGGTCACGGCAAGGAGCAATGCCTCAAGCTGGCCACCGAGGTGGATAAACAAGGTAAGGCCGTCGTCCTCACAACCACCAAGGAACACGCTGAGCTGAAGCGCGATCAGATCCACGCCTACGGCAAAGACGACATCGAAGGCAGCACAGGATCGATGTGGAGCACGATCGAACCGGTGGAATGAGAGAAATGATGAAGCTAAAGACCGTTACCCTCGGCTGCAAAGTTAATCAGTACGAGACCGAGTATGTCCGCGAGGGCTTGCATGGGATTGGCTACGAGGACGCCATCGACGAGCAGCCGGCCGATCTGTGTGTTGTCAACACATGCACGGTCACCAACGAGGGCGACTCGAAGAGCCGACAGCTGATCCGTCGGCTGGCGCGTGATAACCCCGCGAGCAAGATCGTCGTGATGGGGTGCTACGCTACCCGTGCGCCCGAGGAAGTCGCCACGCTGCCAAACGTCACCGAGGTGCTCACCGACAAACGCGAGTTGCCCGATCTGCTGGGACGCTTCGGTGTGACGGACGTGCCGACGGGGATTTCTGGATTTGGGCGTCGACATCGGGCGTATGTCAAAGTGCAAGACGGTTGCCTGCTGCGGTGCAGCTTTTGCATCATTCCTCACGTGCGGCCTGAGCTCACGAGCCGTCCACAGCAACACATCCTCGACGAAGTCCGCCGTTTGGTCGACAACGGTTATCGAGAGGTCGTGCTGACTGGGATTCATCTGGGGCATTACGGCGTGGACTGGAACCGCCATCGGCCGAAAGACGAGTGGACTCGGCTGTCACATCTGGTCCGCGCGATCGCCGAGTTGCCCGGCGATTTCCGCATACGACTTTCAAGTATCGAGGCGACCGAGGTAACGCGCGAGCTAATCCGTGTGATGCAAGACTATGGCGATAAGGTGTGTCCACACCTGCACATTTCGATGCAAAGTGGCAGCGATAGCGTCCTGCGGCGGATGCGCCGGCGCTGGGGCAGCCGAAGGTTTATCGATCGCTGCCGACTGTTGCAGGACTCCCTCGAGCGCCCGGCGATCACCACCGACATCATCGTCGGATTCCCAGGCGAAACCGACACCGAATTCGCCGAGACGTGCGATGTCGCGCGACAGGTCGGATTTTCGAAGATCCACGTTTTTCCATTCAGCGCCCGGCGGACAACTCCCGCTGCCGAAATGCCAGACCAGTTGCCCAAGCAGGTCAAGCAAGAACGCGGGCGTGAATTGAGCCGTATCGAAGCCGAACTACGCGACGAGTATTTCGCCAGTCTGCGAGGAATGAATTTGCGAGTCTTGGCGGAGTCGTCGCTCGAAGACGGATCTGGGCTAATGCTCGGCACCTCGTGCCGCTACTCGCCAACAATTGTCAACGCAACTCAAGCGGGAGAGTTCGTCGAGGTAACTGCCGGCGACGTCGCGGACGGGCAGCTGCTTCAAGCGTAGTGCATCATCGTAGCAAGCGTTTCATCGCGCCCGCCACGCCTAGCGTGACATCCGTCATTCGATGATAGTCGAGCGTCTCGGGAGTGTCGGTGATCAAGTGGTAGTGGGGATTCCGCAGGAAGCTCGTGTCGGTAAGCATCAGTGCGGGATAGCCTTGATCCCAATAAGAACTATTGTCGCTGAGCCGAATCTCGTGGATCGCCTCTGGCAGCGCTATCGTAAACAGTGGCAGCTTGGTGGTCTTCTTGAAGCCACGACGGAAGGGCCAAAGCAGCTTCCACGACCGTAGGTTGCCGACCGCCGCCAAAAAGTTGCCGCGCTTGGGGAAGAACGGCTTGGCGAAGCGCGGCAGGGTTTCGGGAAGCTGTTGAGAGCCGCGTTCGTCGCGGAAGTAGCCGACCATCTCCAGGCACAACATTCCAACAATCTGGTCGCCGCGCCGTCGGGATTCACGAGCATTGTGCTGACTACCCATCGCGTCGCAACTGAAATAGGGCGGTTCTTCGCAGGCAAGGGCCACGTAGCGAGCGGTCCGCTGCCCAATGTGCTTGCCGAGCAAGCGGCTAACTTCCAGCAGCACAGCCACCGCCGACGCGTTGTCGTCGGCTCCAGGCGTATCGCCGCAGGTGTCGTAGTGAGCACCGAGCAGAACAATCTCCTCGGCCCGTTTACTCCCGGGAGTTTCGACGATCAAATTTGTGGCCTGGTCTCCGATCGCGTCGTACGTTTCTTCGGCGACCAGGTAGCCCATCTCCTCCCACTGCGAATGCAAATAGCCGAGCGTCGCGGTGATGGAGTGAGGACGCTCGAAGTTGCGCGGACCGATCAGGCCCGCAAGTCGGTCGACATGCAGGCGGAGATTCGATTCGATCGTTTCACGATCGACCTGCGGTGGGCGTTGTGGACTGAACTCTCTCATAGTGGTTCCAATGCAGACAGACGGAATCCCGGCAATCAGGTTCGCTTCCCGATTCTATTCGCCGCGGAGCACGCAGTCTTGCCTACCGCTGGCATTGCCCGCCAGTTACGCTAAAATCGAGGTTCTATTCGCAGTCTAATCAGGCAAGGAGTACATACGCGATGAGCGATTCCAATTCTCAAAACAGTGGCGGACAGATCGACACCGTCATGCACGAAGAGCGACTGTTCAAGCCGAGCGAGGAATTCGCTTCTAAGTCACGCATCAAATCGCTCGACGAGTACCAACAGCTCTGGGACAGCGCCAAAGCCGACCCGCTCGAATTCTGGGCGGAGCTGGCCCGCGATGAATTGCATTGGTTCGAGCCGTTCACCGAAACACTTAAGTGGAACGAGCCCTTTGCCGAGTGGTTCGTCGGCGGCAAGACCAACGTCAGTTACAATTGCCTCGACCGCAATATCGAAGCAGGGTTGGGCGATCGCACGGCCATCCTTTGGGAAGGCGAACCCGGTGATACAAGAACACTGACGTACTCGGAACTGCATCGAGAAGTCTGCAAATTTGCTAACTGTCTGAAGCAACTAGGCGTAGGGCAGGGCGATGTGGTCTCGATTTACATGCCAATGGTGCCCGAGCTGGCGATTGCCATGTTGGCGTGCGCTCGGATCGGTGCGATCCATTCGGTGATCTTCGCCGGATTCTCCGCCGAGGCGATCGCCGACCGCAACAAAGACGCAAGCGCGAAAGTGCAGCTAACGGCCGATGCCGGATGGCGTCGTGGTAAGGCATTGCCGCTGAAGAAAACCGTCGACGAGGCGTTGACCAAGTCACCCACCGTCGAACACTGCATCGTGCTCAATCGCGTTGGCGAGTCGGTCGACATGCAAGAGGGCCGCGACCACTGGTGGCACGAACTGATGGAAGATGCTTCGGAAGATTGTCCCGCGACGCCGCTCGACAGCGAAACACCGCTGTTCATCCTGTACACCAGCGGCTCGACGGGCAAACCCAAAGGCATCAAACACACCACTGCCGGATACAACCTGTACGCGAAGAAGTCGTTTCAGTGGGTATTCGACCACCGCGACGACGACATCTATTGGTGCACCGCCGACTGTGGCTGGATCACTGGGCACAGCTACATCGTGTACGGTCCCTTGGCGGCCGGCGCGACCTGCTTGATGTACGAAGGCGCGCCCAACTTCCCCGACGAAGGAAGATTCTGGGAACTCGTCGAAAAGTACAAGGTGACGATCTTCTACACGGCTCCAACAGCCATCCGCGCGTTCATCAAATGGGGCGACCATCACGTCGACAAACGCGACCTGTCAAGCTTGCGACTGCTTGGTACTGTCGGTGAAGGTATCAACCCCGAAGCCTGGATCTGGTATCACAAAAAAATCGGTGGCGAACGGTGCCCGATCGTGGACACATGGTGGCAGACCGAGACCGGCGGCATCATGATGAGCCCGCTGCCGGGTGCGATTCCGACGAAACCGGGGAGCTGTACCAAGCCACTGCCCGGCGTCCTACCCGAAATCGTTGACGAGGCGGGCAAGCCGGTCGATGCCAACCACGGCGGCTGGCTAACCATTTCGCACCCCTGGCCCGGTATGTTGCGCGGCATCTGGGGAGACGATGAGCGTTACAAGGAAGTCTACTGGAGCAAGATTGCTGGGAAGTATCTTGCCGGTGACAACGCCCGCTGCGACGACGACGGGTACTACTGGATCATGGGTCGCATCGACGACGTGCTGAACGTGTCGGGCCATCGGCTAAGCACCATCGAGATTGAAAGCGCACTAGTTTCGCACCCCAACGTCGCAGAGGCCGCGGCAGTCGGACGGCCAGACGAGCTCAAAGGCGACGCGGTCGCGGTGTTTGTCACAGCTGCGGGCCTCGATCCCGATGACCAGTTTCGTCAAACACTGAAGGATCATGTCCGCAAGGAAATTGGGGCCCTCGCGCAGCCGGACGACATTCGGTTCACCGCGGCCTTACCCAAGACACGCAGCGGAAAGATCATGCGCCGTCTTCTCAAAGACATCGCCGCCGGCAAAGAGACCGTCGGCGACACCTCGACTTTGGAGGACTACAGCGTGCTGGCAAGTTTGCGCGAGGACGAGGAGTAACGAGCCCGCGTCTTTGAGGTGCACCTACGGCCAGACGAACCGCTAGGGTTCCCGCTGAGCCTGCGCAATTCCAAGCTTGCCAAACTCAAAACGAACCTACGTTTTCGCCGGAGGTTCGACTAAGATGGGCCAGCATGGAACCACATCCCTACGGCTGGCTAAGCTTGGCGCCACCGCTGGTTGCAATCGTGCTGGCGATTGCCACGCGGCGCGCAGTCCTCTCGTTGCTGGCGGGAATATTCTGTGGTGCTCTTCTAACAACTGGCGGTCAGCCGTTTGAGGCACTCTACGACACGTGCGAAGTGCACCTGTGGCCGACGTTCACCGATCCCGGTAAGTTGCGCGTCTTTTGCTTCACGATGCTGATGGGGTCGATGATCGGCGTGATCTGTCGCAGTGGTGGCATGCAAGGGTTAATCGGCTTGATTTCACCACTAGCAAAAACCCGGCGCGGGGGCCAGCTGACGACTTGGCTACTCGGATTGGTCGTTTTCTTCGACGACTACGCCAACACGATGCTACTAGGCAGCACACTGCGACCCGTCTGCGACCGCTTGAAGATCTCGCGTGAGAAACTGGCTTATCTTGTCGATTCCACCGCCGCGCCGGTCGCAGGTCTAGCGCTCGTGTCTACCTGGGTCGCAGTCGAGATCGACTATGTGAGAGAAGGGCTCGACATTCTTGGGCCGACCGTCGAGCTTGCGGCCATCGACTTATTTGTCGGTAGTATTCCATATCGATTCTACGTGCTTATGGCGCTGTTGATGATTCCGATGATTGCGCTAACTGGTCTCGATTTCGGTCCGATGCTTCAGGCAGAACAACGCCGTGCACGCGACGAAGTCGACGCCGAAGTGCTTGAGGATGACTTGATGTCTCAGCACGGTCAGGAGAACACGCCGCCTGCCCGTTGGTTCAACGCTGTGCTGCCGATCGTCGCGACGTTGGCGGTCACCATGCTACTGCTTTACGTCACGGGCAAGCGTGGGCTTAATCCGGAGAGCGAACCCACGCTACGAAACATTCTAGGCAGCGCCGAATCAAGTCTCTCATTGCAATATGGAGCACTCGTTGGATTGGCCCTCGCCGTCACCCTCGCGCGCGCGCAACAGTTGCTCACCAGCAAGGAGATCGTCGACGCCATCGTCGGTGGCCTGCGGGTCGTCGTGCCGGCGATCCTCATCCTGTGGTCAGCGGGTGCGATGTCACGTATGACCAGCAGTACGCCATACACACCAAAAGCCGAGGCGGTGGCGGACTCTCAGTATCCCTATCAGGGCCACCGGCTTTACACGGGCGAATACCTCAAGCAAGCGGTGCTGCCGGACGCGGACGAAGTCACGGATGGCGAAAGCACAACCCTTGATCGAACCGCGCAACTATTGCCCACGGCAGTCTTTCTGCTCGCGGCTGTGCTGTCTTTTTCCACGGGGACTAGCTTCGGCACGATGGGAATTCTGATGCCGATGGTCGTGACGCTCACGCATGCGGTTTTGCTTGCCCGCAACGGCAGCGTCCTGGCCGACGACCCCATTCTGATGGCGTGCATCGGCAGTGTGCTAGCGGGAGCGATCTTCGGTGACCACTGCTCACCGATTTCCGACACGACGATTCTCTCTTCGCAATCGTGCGGCTGCGATCACATCGCCCACGTCGTTACACAGCTACCCTATGCGTTGACCGTCGCGGCAGTGGGTGTGCTACTGGGGACACTCCCGTTGGGCTGGGGTGTTTCAGTATGGGTCCTTCTCCCTGTCCAGCTCGCGAGCTTGGTCCTTGTCCTCGCGTTGTTCGGCAGACGCATCGACACCTGATCGTCGGGTGCTCGCCGCATTCCACCAAACGACCGCCGGGGTCAGAAATCTCCCAAGAAATCTCTAGGGATTAGGCAATATTTGGCGCCCCAAATCGAATTTCTCGCAACTAGTGGCAAGTTGCAATTCGCCTCTCCGCTAGTTATAAAATAATTGTCGGATCGCACACAGCTGCCAGCGTCAATGTGGGTGGGGACTCCCACATTCCGCACCGATGGCCTTCCGCAATGGTGGCGCATGCTGAAAGTGCATTCAACGAGCTACGGTGTCAGATTCGGAAAGCGAGGCAGCCGTAAGAATCAGCCACTGCGTGTTTCCCTACGCTTGGTCCGATTCTATTGAAGCAAGAGCAGATAAAGATTGTCGCGAGATGTTAGGCCATGGATCAACTCTCTCCAGAAAATGCTTTCAGCTCCGTTGAATTCGCGGAAAATCCCGAGCCACGTGTGCCGTGTGTGCTAATTGTCGACACCTCGACCTCGATGCATGGGCCGCGCATTGACGAACTCAACAAGGGATTGCAGGTCTATCAGCAGGAGTTGCTGGGCGACGCGTTAGCCGCGAAACGCGTCGAGGTTGCCATCGTTACCTTTGGCGGTCGCGTCACGCGGCTTGTCGATTTTGTCTCTGCCACTGAGTTCCAGCCTCCCAAGCTGCAAGTGATTGGCGGTACGCCGATGGGAGGTGCGATTACCGAAGCGCTCGACATGATCGAGGAACGCAAGAACAGCTACCGCGAGCACGGTATCGCGTACTACCGCCCATGGGCCTTCCTGATTACCGATGGCGAGCCCAACGACCACTGGAAGCCGGTTGCCTCGCGCGTAGAGGCGGGTGAACGTGACAAGTCGTTTTGTTTCTTCGCGGTCGGCGTGGAGGGAGCCAACATGGAAGTGCTCGAAGAACTCTGCGTCCGCAAGCCTCTTTGGCTACAGGGATTGAAGTTCGCGGAATTGTTCAGTTGGCTGTCCAACTCACAACAAATGGTTTCACGATCCTCGCCTGGAGAAGAAGTACCGTTGGCCGATCCCACTTCTGGGCCGCTCGGTTGGGCTCAAGTCTAGCACATGACGAACTGACCAATGCCAAGTGATAGACAACTGGGTGACTCGGCTCGCACCAAATCCGCTTGGGATCGTCGCCTTGGGCGGGACGACTTCGCAATTCCCGGTGAACAACCAGTTCGCTGTTGGTCATCTGTCATTTACGACCCGGAGGGTCGCTAACCGTGTGGAGACACGTCGCACACAGCCTGCAAGGGCCCTCGCATGCGGCAACTGGCTCAGCTTGCCAGGACAGTCACCACGTGCGATTTCTCGGCAACGGCTCGGCCCAAACCATCATCGCCTGTGCCGCTGACGGCGCAGGCAGTGCGAAGCGCTCGGAAATCGGCTCCGCCATCGCGTGTGAGATGATCGCGGACAACGCAGCACGCTACTACGAATCTCACGGCAACTTCAACCAATTCCAGCTGGATCATGTGATCACGTGGTGCGAGAGTGTTCGCGAGAAGCTCAGACATACGGCTGATTCTAAGAATTGCACGATGCGAGATCTCGCGACCACCTTGTGCGTCGCCATTCTGTCGCCCGACTCATCCATCTTCTTCCAAATCGGAGATGGCGGTATCACCGTCGGCAGCAACGGAGTCTACGGCGTCGTCTTCTGGCCGCAATCGGGCGAATACGTAAACGTGACGAACTTCATGACGTCCGACGACTACCAAGACAATATTGAGTTTCAAGCCACGACCAGTCGGTTTACCGACCTGGCCATCTTCACGGATGGAATCGAACGCATCGCCCTCGACTTTGAACGCCAAACTCCTCACGTTCCCTTCTTCAAACCGCTGTTCAGCGCAGTCCGCAACTCCCAGAACGGAGATAGCCTCGGCCGCGACTTGGCCCAGTTTCTGCAGTCCGATTCCGTAAAGAATCGTTCCGATGACGACAAGACGCTGATTCTCGCTACTCACGTGGAAGGTTCCTCGGCCGGAGATAGCGATGCAGCTAATTGATTCGCTTGGCAATGCCGTAGACCTCGGCAATTTGATTGGCAAAGGCGGCGAAGGAAATGTCTTTGACGTGATGGGCAACTCGTCCATGGTGGCGAAGATCTACCACGACGTACCCCTATCCGAAGAGCAGTTTTGCAAGCTCGACTGGATGGTCGGCAAACGAACCAGTGCCCTCAGCAAAATAGCGGCGTGGCCGGAAGCCATCCTCAGAGACCGGCATGGCAACGAACCCTGCGGCCTACTCATGCCCAAAGTCGATAAGTCCCGACAACTGCATGAGCTCTATGGCACGACAAACCGTCGGCTGCATTTCCCCGAGGTTCGCTGGCATCACTTGTTGTTAGCGGCGCGTAATTTGGCTGCGGCCTTTCACACGCTGCACGAGCAGGGCATCGTCGTGGGCGACGTGAACCAGGGAAACTTGATGGTCAATCACCACTATCAAGTTCGCTTTATCGATTGCGATTCGTTCCAAGTGATCGATGGCGACCGCACCTTTTATTGCCCAGTGGGAACACCGCACTTCACTCCTCCCGAATTACAGTCGCAAAAGTTATCGGGGATCATGCGTACCGCCGATCACGATGCGTTCGGCCTGGCGGTGCTGATCTTCCATCTGGTATTCGTGGGGCGTCATCCGTTTGCTGGACGCTTCCGCGGCGAGGGCGATTTGCTGATTGAAGAAGCAATCGCGGAACGACGTTTCGCCTTCTCGCGCGACAAAGAAGAGACGATGGTCGAGCCGCCGCCTTATTCGCTGCAGCTGGATGACATCTCACGCGGACTCGGTGATCTGTTCGAAAGAGCGTTCCGCACCGGAGGCCTCAATGGCACGCACCGACCGACGCCTGCAGACTGGGTCAAAGAACTCGACAACCTGATGTCGAGTCGCGCTGCCTGCGACCTGGACGATTTGCACATCTACTATAGTGGCCTGAAGGCTTGTCCTTGGTGCCGGATTGAAGAAGAAGGCGGACCAGCGTTTTTCGTTGGCGACACATCCGGTTCGTTCGTCTCCGATGGTCGCTTGGAGATGCTCGACGCGAAGATCAACTCCCTGCGGCCAATCACGTTCCCCGATCTGCCGCCCAGTCAACTCTCGCCCCCAGAATCGGTGGCTATCAAGGACAAGGGCGAGAAAAAGAAAATCGAATTGCCCGACGTCGCGGCCTTCCTGCTGATTGTGGCGTTGTTGACCTGCTTCGGAGGAGTCGTTTCGTGGATTCCGTACATCATCGGTAGCTTGCTCGCATTAGGAGCAGGCGGCTTTCTGCTCTTCAGCAAACCAGGCAAGGGACGCCGAGAACAGCTGGCCGACTACGACAAGAAGCTTGCCCACCTTCGGAATCAGATGCTCCAGATGGCGAATAAGACAAGCAAAAAGTACCAGCAGCGCAAGAAGCAATTTGATGCGAACATGATGGAGCTTCGCAACACTGTGAAGCGCTATTGCAGCGAAGGTGACGAACTCAAAGAGCTCCTCAGACAGCAAACGGGTGAGCACAAGAATAACTACCTCCGCGGATTCATCATTCGCGATCATATCGCCGACATTCCCGGGATGACGACATCCATGATTCCGATGCTGGAGTCCTACGGCGTCGAGACCGCCTTGGACGTCCACAAGCTGGGTGTGTACGGAGTGCCGCGACTCAGCCCAGAAGTCGCGATCGAGCTCCTGCAGTGGCGCACGTTGGTTGAGCAGCAGTTTGAGTTTAAGCCCGAACATGGCGTGACTGCCCAAGATCTCGAGAAAGCAAACCACGCCGCGACACAACGGTTCAAAATCTCCCAAGCGCGCAAGATCTTAATCGGGGCGCGTCACCTCGATTCCCTCGCGCTGGTAGGCAAATCGGCGCTAAAGAAATCGGGGCGAGACTTCGAGAAATACAGCGCGAAATGGAAAGAAATCGCCCGCGAGCGCGGCAGCTATCAGCTCGGCCGCACGAAACTGGAGCGGCTGATCAATTCCTCACCAAACGTGATCATTACGGTATCTCTGGCGATCCCCGTCATCGGTTGGTTTGTTTCGGTGATCATCGGTTGACCCGCCTCAGGACCCCGCGACGCAGTCGTTGGCGCGAGTTTCCATGCAGATTATTGCCCGTAAACGGAACTTCCGCTGTCTGTGGCTGCAGGACGGTGCCCCAGATTTCTGGGAAAAATAGCACATGTGCCGAAAAAAAATGATTGCTTCCATACATGAGAATGGGCACACTAAAAGGCCGTGGCGGTAGTATTCGGGACGGCGAGACGGACTCTTTAGATGCTCGCACCCGATGAGTAAGTGACCTGAAAAACGTCGACTTGTATCAGGGAGAACTGACTAATGAAACCGACTAAACTCACATTCGTCGCGCTTTGCGCGGCAGCTTTCTCGGTTGCGACCGTACACGCCTCTTCGATCTTCGAGTACTCATGGCCCGCCTCGGGTCTCACTCCCGTCATCAGCGACCTGAGTACCGCCGGGAATGACGCAAATCCAGGCAACGCGACGCTCTCGTCCACCATCCCTGCCGGCGCACCAGCCGGTACCCAGTCTTTAGCCACGAACGACGGCGGCGCCGTCACCCAAGCGACCAGCCTTTTGCTCAACTCCATTGTCGATGCGGCAGGTGGGTTCCGCTTCGATACCCAGTTTCTGTGGGATGGCACGAACGACGCTGGTAGCAGTATTCTGATTCAAAAGATTATCGACTACGCAGGCACCGAGTCGCTCCAACTCGAAAACATTGATCTCTCGGGCGGCACGGCCACACTGCGTTTCCTGTTCAATGATGCGGCTGAGGGGCCGACGACCACGATTGTCGCCAATCAGTGGTATGATGTTTCCGCCGTCTTCACCACCACCGCAGGCGTTCAGGGTGATGGCAGTCTACCCGGTGTGGCGACGCTAACGGTGGACGGAAATTCGTTCTCACAGAACATTTCCAAGACAAGCTTCGGCGACGGCCTCGATCGCTCGATCGGCATCGGCGCTCTCTCAGTTGCGCCGACCATCATTGAATTGCACGGATTGATTTACGATCCGTCAGTGCAACTGTTGCCAGAACCCTCCACGGCACTGCTGGCCTTGCTGGCCGCTGGAAGTTTGTTGTTGAGCAATCGCCGCTGGAAGTAGTGCTGGACCTAGAACTCACGGTCGCTCGCTCGGAAGGCGAGCGATCGACCATTAGGCTACGGGGTCGACGCTAGGCTTTCGTGGCTTCGATTAGGTCACTCATGCAAATCGCGCCCGCGAGAAGCTTCGCGACGCCGTCGTCGGCTAGCGAAGGGATTTGCTTGTCGCGGGCGTACTCACTCAGTTCAACCTCATTGGCCCCTTCGACAATGAGCCGTTCGATGCCGGTGTCGATGGGCAGCATTTCGAACACCCCGATGCGCCCGCGGAAGCCGCGATTGCCGCATTTCGGACAGGCTCTCGCTTCGTAGACCGTCGCGCCAGCGATTTCAGGGCGGCCGAGATTGGTGGCTTCGATCTCGGTCAGAGTGCGGCTCTTGCGGCACTCTGGGCACAGGCGGCGGAGCAGCCGTTGAGACACACACAGCCGGAGCGTTGCCGCGACCAAGAACGGTTGTATCCCCATGTCGACCAGGCGCGTGATTACGCCCACCGCCGAGTTCGTGTGTAACGAGGTGAACACCATG
>JANQQA010000236.1 GCA_028285205.1 Bythopirellula sp.
GTTTGTATGGGATCAGCAAACGGAGTTCGTGCTGTTCCGCTACTTCGACAATTCTGCCCGACCCGGTCACAGCTATCGTTACCGCATTCGTTTGGCGATGGCGGATGTCAATCACAAAGTAGAAGCGCATCACCTCGACGAGACCGTCAGGAAGCGTCGGGAGGAAACCGGCAATAAGAACTACCGTTGGACTGACTGGAGCGAGCCAAGTCCGATCGCGAGTGTGCCGATGCCCGCGCGGATCTATCTGGTGGGCACCCAGCCCGTTAAAGAAGGTTCGTATACGTCAGAGCCCGAAGCCGAGATTCTGGTCAAAGCACTGGATAGCAACTTCGCGGCCGAAGTCGCCCGCACCGAAGAGTTCGGTCGCGGCTATGTGATCAACTTGGTCGACAAAGCGAAAGTGATTTGGGCCAGCAAGTTGAACGAAACGGAGTTTCCAGACTTCAAGTTCCTCACGGGGATCACCGTTCTGGACTTTGATGGCGGTGAAAAAATGTCGAGGGATTTGGACTCGATTTCGCGGTCGCTCATGATGGATGCCGCCGGACACTTGTTCGTGAAAAGCGAGATGGACGATCTCGAAACGACCAAGGAGTACGCGGATATTCTGGAGGCCGACAAGAACGATCGTAGTCGTGGTCGTGGCGGCATGCCTGGCGGCGGCTACGGAGGCGAGTACGGTGGCGGCGGCTACGGAGGTGAGTATGGCGGTGGGGAGTTCTAACGAACTTCCGACTCAGGCCGCCTGACGGATCTTACCGTCAGCGCTCACGTCTTCGAATTTCACCGAGACGCGCTTGGAAACGCCAGACTCCTGCATCGTGACGCCGTAGAGCGTGTCGGCACACGCCATGGTGCGCTTGGAGTGCGTGATCACGATGAACTGGGTGGTGCTCATGAACTGCTTGAGCACCTCCACGAATCGATCGATGTTCGCCTCATCCAACGCAGCGTCCACTTCGTCGAGCACGCAGAACGGACTGGGACGGCTGCGGAAGATAGCCAGCAGCAGCGCTACGCACGTCATCGTTCGTTCGCCACCGGAGAGCAGCGAGATGTTGCGGAGTTGCTTGCCGGGCGGACGCGCGACGATTTCGATCCCGCACTCGAGCACATCGGCTTTGCCGTCCGCTCCGTCTGCAACGTCATCGACAAGAATATCCGCCTCGCCGCCGCCAAACAGGCTGCCGTAGAGCTCCTGAAAGTGCCCGCGGATGACTTCCAGCGAGTCCATGAAGATCTGACGACTTTCGTCATTGATCTGCGTGACCAGCGACAGGAGTCTGGTCTTGGCGGCGCGTAGATCTTCGTACTGTTGCGAAAGCGTGGAGTGCCGTTCCTCGATCGCTTCCAATTCAGAAAGCGCCTCGAGGTTGACCGGACCGATTCCCTGAAGACGGCCCTTGAGCTGCTCAATTTCTGCATCGATGGCCTGGCGTTGCTCGCTGTGACGGTCGGTCAGGTCGCGGTTGCTTTCATCGTCGGGATGTAGGTCCTTGTTCGAGGCGAGGACGGCCAGCTCAAGGTTGTACTCGTCTTTCATCCGCGAGATCAGATCGCCACGCTGGTGCGCAAGTTGTTGTAGACCGAGTTCAACTTGCTGCGACTTGCTCTGTACGCCGAGCAACTGTTCTCGCAACGCATCCAGCTGGCGCATGATACCTGCGCGTTGTTGCCGGCGCAGTTCATGAGATTCAGTCTGGATGCCGAGTGCAGCGGTGAGTTGCTCCTTCTCGCTATACAGTTCTGCCAAATCGCTACTGAGTGCCAGCACGGATTGTTCCAGCTGAGTGCAGTGCAGGCGGGACTCAGCCTCGCGGTCTCGGGTTTCTTCGAGGGCGCGGTCATGCTCTTCATGATCGTTCAACAATTGTTTGGTCTGCCGTCGAAGCCCGTCGCGGCGTTGCTCGCAGCGGGCAAGATTCACGCGCAAGTCGGTCACCTCCTTTTGCAGTCCATCGACCTGCGCTTCCAGCTGTTGGGCCTGATCCGCGCGACCGTCAATTTGCTTTGTCAGTTCAGCCTGCTCGGCGGTGAGCTGCAGGAGCTCTTGCTCGATAGCTTCACTTTCGTTGGCCGCTTGCGAGGCTTGCGCCTTGGCAGCGGCTAACTCTTGATTTGCAGTTGCGAGTTGACGGGTGGCTTCATCGATACGTTGACGAAGCGAGGCAGACTTCAGTTTCGCGTCGCTGAGTCGCTGTGCGAGATGCTTGTGCCGTTCTGCGAGGTGCTGTTGCTCGAGATCTGTGGCTTCGATCTCATGCTCAAGCTGCGAGTGCTGAGTCTCCAGGAGCGAGCTGCGATGCTCCATTTCTTCCGTTTCGTCCAGCAGTGCGCGTAACTCGCTGCGACGCGACAGCAACCCCGACGAGGCTTGTCGGGGTCCTACGGTCAGCGTGCCGTCTGCCGCGACAACTTCACCGACGACCGTGACGTAGCTGAGTCCACGTCCGATGCCGTTAGATAGGCGTAAGGCAGTGTTGAGGTTGTCGACAAACCAAAACCGTCCCAGCAATCGGCGCGGGAGGTTGGCAAGGTCGGCGATGGTTTCTACAAACGAGTCCGCTCGCCCAACGACCCCCGGTTCCTCCGACAGATCAATGCGATCGACGGCACTCGCCGCGACGGGCACATCCATCCGCAAGAAACTCGTGCGCCCAGCCCATTCACTTTCGGGCATTGCGATCATCCGCGGATCGACTTGATCAACCACCAGCGCGTTGGCGAAATGGCCCAGGGCGGTCTCGACGAGGGTCGCCGTGTCGGCATCGACGTGCAACAGATCAGCGACGATGCCACGGACTTTGCCGAACGGACCGTTTGGCTGCTCGCGTGCGAGTCGCAGCACTTCTTTCGCGCCGCCGCTAAGGCCATCGAGGCGACGCTCAAGTTCTTCCAGCACGGTGGCCCGCGCTCGCGCTTCGCTGAGACGTTCTTGCAACTCGGCCTTCTCGCGAGCCAGTTGGGCGAGCTTCGCGCGGGAGTCGCGCAATTTGTCTTCCACGACCGACAACTTCTGCTGCGATTGTTGGTGCTCGTCCTGCACGCCGCGAAGCTCGCTCTCGGCGGCTTTCACTTGTGAACCGAGTTGGCTTTTGACGTTCTCGGCGTGCTCCACCTGTTCGTGAGCGCGCGAAATCAGCGCTTCGGCAGCCGTCCGCTGCGACTGGAGCTTGTATTGCTGGGCTTCGAACTGCGAAGCTTCCTTGATTGCCGCCGCATGGCGATCTCTATTTGCGGCAAGTTCTGTGCGGCATTCCTGCAACGCTTGAGTCGCGAGTTCGAGTTCATTCTGCTTGGCTTGGATGCTGCGGTGGTACTGATCGTAGTGCTGCTGCGCGGTTTCTAGCTCGGCGTTGGTTTCTGCGACGAGTTGCTCGGCATTGCCCGCGCGCGAGGTCATCGTGAGCAACTGCTTCTGTAGCCGCGTTGCCTCCTGACGCAATTCGTCGATACGTGCGGTTTGGCTGCGCCGAGTTGATTCGGCCTGAGCAATCCGTTCACGCACGGTCGCCGCCTGACCGTTTGCCTCTTGCAACTGATTCTGCATTGCCGAGTCGGCTTCTTCGGCAGCGGCAAGCTGCTGCTCGCAGGCCGAGACGTCCGCTTGCAATGCTTCCTTTTCGACAGTTAGTTCCGCTGATGCCTGTTGTTGCTCACGGAGCGACGTCGTCATCTGGCGATAGTCGACCAGTGCTACTTGTGTGCGTAACAGCTTCAGACGATCAGACTCTTGTTTGAACTTGCGCGCCCTTCCGGCCTGCGAGCGTACGCTGCGCAGCCGCGAGTCGAGTTCCTCGACGATATCGGACAGCCGGAGGAGATTCTGATCGACGCGCTCCAGGCGACGCACGGCCTCTTGGCGCTTGAGTTTGAATCGACTGACGCCGGCGGCCTCTTCGAAGATGAGGCGGCGATCCTTGGGCGAAGATTGCAGCAGGGCGTCCACTTTGCCTTGCTCGATGATGCTGTATGCCCCGGTCGAAACTCCGGTGCCCGCGAACACCTCGCGGATGTCGCGGAGGCGGACCGGCTGCCGATTAATCAGGTACTCACCTTCCCCACTGCGGTAGACCCGACGCGTGATGTGCACCTCGTCCGCGTCGTACTCCAGCACGCCACCCGCGTTGTCAAAGGCCAGGGTAACCTCCGCCGCGTTGGTTTGCGCTCGTCCATGAGCGCCGCTGAAGATGACATCGGTCATCTCTTTGCCGCGCAATGCCTTGGCACTCTGCGAGCCAAGGACCCACTTGATGGCATCGACGACGTTCGACTTGCCCGAGCCGTTGGGACCCACGACCGAGGTAATGCCCTCGGGGAACTCAAACCGCGTGCGGTCTGCGAAGCTCTTAAAGCCGTTGAGTTCCAGCGCTTTGAGCATGGCCGTGCAAGTTAATTGGTGTGCGGAGACGGCAGTGATCTTGTGCCGGCCTCGGTGTCATCGTCGGTCGCGATCGCGTGGTTGCGACTAGTTGCTGGCGAGTTTCAACTCGTCGCGTAGGAACTCACGTCCTCCCTCAGGCAACGCATTGACGCGGAAGCGGCTTGATAAGGCACCAGATTCCTTGGCTTGTTGCAGCATCTGTACGACATCGGGATAGGTGCCGCCAAGTTCCACGACGGCCCGAATCACCGCTTCGACGTCGTTCGCGACTGTTCGCTGCTGCGTAGCACCTCGGAACTGGCTGATTTTGATGTCGCCGCCAGTAAGCCCGTTGACCAGGATGTTTGGCCCAGCGTCAAGCACCAGCGGCAGCTTGAGTTCGTGCTGCTTGCCAAACATGACAATTTCGGGGCGGTGACTGCTGGTGGCATGGATCATCGGCGGACCACTAACGTCGAGCACGTGGTAGCTGAACATCCCACGCATGTCCTCACCATGAGTGAAGCTATCCTGAGGTGCCATCGATGTGATCGCTCGGAACGCTCCGTAACGCGTCTCGGAGCTCTTTACGCTCAACAAGGTGCGCAGATTATCGTAAGCCGCGCCATCGTCCATCGCGCTGAGCGCCGCCAAAGAGTTGACTCGGAATGCGGGTTCCTCGCGAATGATCTGGGTCAAGGTTTCCACGGCCTCGGTTTCGTCAAGGTAGGCGAGTGCCTCGGCGGAGTAGAACCGAACTTCGGTATCGTCAGACTGCAGGCCTTCGTTCAGCACTTCCACGGCCGCCTCGCCTCCGATTGCCTCGAGACGAAGTGCCGCAGTCGCCGAAGTAACGGGTTCAAGTAGCTGCGTGGTCAGCAATTGCAGGCGTTCCAACTGTTGACTGGCGGATTCGTCGATCGCGATATTTCGTACCACACGCATGTAGCGACCGACGTTGTCCTTGTAACGCGGATGGAGTACGAGTTCGACGAACTCATCTGTCTTCGGCGTCGCGACACCCTTTTTCTGACCCTCGATGAAGGTATGGAAGCGTTTGTTGATTGCCTTGCCGAGCTTCTGGCTAAGCCGTATCGATTGACGATCGTGATCGAGGATCAGGCCCAGATTGCGCGACTTGGTGACGATCCCGCCGCCCAACACTCGTCCCTTGGTCGCCAGGGCGGTCTCTTGCGGCGAATCGGCTGTCGGATCAACCAGGATAGCACCGTTAGCGACCGCCATGATATGACCGGTGCGAAGCTGATCGCCGAGCACCGCCGTCTCGCTCATCCGTGTCTCCAACAGGTTACCGCCGCGTAGGCTGGTGGTTTGACTGCGCGAACTGGTACGAACCTCGATATCGAACCGATCGCCTGCTTGAATGCCAGGGCGCAAATAGCCACGCACCAAGACCAACGATGTCTCGGGGCGGGCGAGAACTTCGTTCGGGTTTTCTATGTCGCGTCGTTTCATTTCGTCCATCAATGCTGCTCGTTGAGGCGACGGCGGTGGGTCTTCGCCAGTGCCCGCCAGTCCGGTGGCCATCGAGACCGCTTCGAGCTTGATGTAGCCCAGCCCGTATGGATGTGCGACATGGCTGATCAGTGTGGAGGTCGAACTTAGTTGATCTTCGACCGACGACTCGGGGCTTTGCTGACGGAACAGCGGCGTTGTGCAACCACTACCAAGGCAAAGCGCGAAGCTGAAACAGGCTAGCCAACAGGGAATTGCAGTGGTTTTGGTCATGTGTCCCAACTCTCCGAAGAGAAAAGTATGCAAGCGCCGAGGGCAAAGCGCGGTCCGGCCCACAGTTGCCGCGAGAAAACGGTGCGGAAGAATAGGAATAGTGAGTGCGATGGTCAAGACAACCAGACCGCCCCAGCGAAAGTGCCAGCAGCCCGCTGGGTGAACCCGGACGCACGCTTACGGCGGATCGTACCCACCGGGGTTCCAAGGATGGCAGCGACAGATCCGGCCTACGCCGCGTAGCGTGCCTTGGAGGACGCCGTACTTCTGCACGGCCTGGATGAAGTAGGCGCTACAGGAGGGCTGAAATCGACAACTTGGCCCTAACCAGGGGCTGATC
>JANQQA010000239.1 GCA_028285205.1 Bythopirellula sp.
TGTGGTGCTGGGAGATCGCGAGGAACTTGCGCGGCGGGGCCTCACGGCCTCGGGCACGAATTGGCTTGTGGACGAGGACCAGATTCCAGAAAAATGCGAAGTACAAATCCGTTACAATTCCGCGCCGGTCTCAGCTAGGGTAGAACTAGCAGCTGGCGCGCGACTCACGGTTTCCTTCGACGAGCCGCAGTTCGGCGTCGCGCCTGGGCAGGCCGTGGTCTGTTATGACGGCCAGCGGACGTTAGGAGGCGGGTGGATCGAGTAGCGAGGCGCGGAGGAGGCAAGGTGAAACCTAGGCGAAAACTGCTGACGCCGATTCTGCTCGGCTTGGTGCTCTTGGTCGTGGTTCTGATGGTTGTCGCCGCGCAGCGAACTGGCTCGCAGTTCGTACCGCCACCGCTGCCTTCGCCCAACGGCTTCGACGAATTGCAGCGGGCGGCGCAGCTGCTCGCCCCGCGCACAAGTTTCTACGCGGAGATGGACGAGGCCGAACTGAAGCGGATCGTCACGACCAACCAAGAGGCGTTACGTATCGTGCGTGTGGCGCTTCGCGAATCGATGGCCGTCCCGGTGGACTGGACTATCGATCCTTCGACAGGCGTTGGTGTGCAGACGCGGCTGAACGCCGTTCAGAATATTCGCTCACTTGGTCGGGCGCTCGCTGCCGAAGCGCGGCTGCAGCGAAACGAGGATCCGGAGGGAGCACAAAAGACGTTGTTGGAAGCGTTCGAGCTGGGTACGACAGCTGTGCAAGGTGGTCTGATGATAGATTACCAGTTTGGACTAGCGATTCAGCTAATGGCGGTCGAAGAGCTGAAACGATTGGTGGACGTCCATCCTGAAATTGGCTCAACCGTGATGCGAGAGTTACTCGAACTCCGTCAGAATGTCGAATCTGCGCGGGAGGTGACTGACCGCGAGCGAGCGTACATCGAGAGTGCCACGACCGGGATTAGCGGTTGGCTGATGCGTCGCAACTTGGATGCACTGATCGGTTCAGCGGTTGAGGCCACGCATGCGGCGGAAACCCGTTCGATGGCACAGCAAAGCTTGTTCATCGCTCACCTTGCGATCCGCGACTATCAGCGCCAGTACGCCAACTGGCCGAGCACGTTGGAGGACGTGAGAGCTGGCATCTTATCGAACTTGCCGATCGATCCGTATTCGAATCAGCCGCTACTCTACCGGGTAACAGATGACGGTTATCAGTTGTACAGCGTCGGCGAAAACCAGGTGGACGATGAGGGTGTCGGCGATGAAACTGGCTTGGGACTCGATTTCGTGTACGACTTAACTCCCAGCGAAGAGTAGTACACCCTTGGTTGACTAGCTCTGCTAGCACTATCTCACTTGCCAAACAACGCGGAAATTGGCTATCGTTCTCGCCGCTTCCGGCGTGGCTTTGCCACTTGGTTGCTGCCTCACATATTGCGCAATCCAAAGATGTCCAGTAAACGCGATCCAATGGATCGCCGGTTCGATCAAAAACCTCATCAGGAACCAAGCCATGGAAGGCCTCGACCCGGCCCAAGGTGTCATGCTGCCCGACACCGCTCAGCATCTCGTGAATGACGTGTTGGTGTGGATTGGCTTCGGCACGGTCGTAGGGCTATTAGCGAAAGGCATTATGCCGGGTCGCGATCCCGGTGGCGCGATCGCCACGGTGTTGATGGGTATCGGTGGCACGATCATGGGCTGCGGAGTCGTCAGCTACTTCAACAACGGCCAAAGGGTGATTCCGATCAGTCCGCTGGGAATGCTCGTGGGACTGCTGGGGACGCTGATCATTCTCTTCTTCTACAAGTTGCTGAGCGGATACTACTTCGTGGAAGGTGACTACGTCACGCGCAACCATCGTCGCCGCCGCCGAGGATACGGACGTCGACGATACAGTTCGGCGGTTTACGAAGATTGAGAGACTACGGCACCGCCCCTGGGCTGGGGGGCCGGCGTTTGTTTCTCAATTTGAAAATGATGGTATTCTTCGCGCCAGAACACTTCTTTCGCGCACGGCCCGAAACTATGCTCACGGAATAGTCTAGATCCGCTTTTTCCGTGAGTTTGCACCATGAGACCCCAACAACGATCCGGATGCGCGCGTCGCCGTACGCTCAAATTCGAGCCCCTTGAGTCCCGCCAACTGCTGGCTGCCACGCCGATCGAAATTTTCGCGGCCGGTGCGACGGGCGAAGAAACGCTTGAGCTCCAGATCGATGGTGCCACAGTCGCGACATTTACGAACGTCGGTGGTGATTTTTCCAGCCGTGCGTTTCAGCAGTTGAGCTACGTCCACCCGACGGATGTGACGGCGAACCAGATTCGCGTGGCGTTCAACAACAATGGCGTCTCGACCGGCGGCGGAGACATGAATCTGCATGTCGACCGTATTGAAGTTAACGGCACGAGTTTTGAGACCGAAGCGCCCAGTGTCTTCTCCGTCGGCACGGCCGTGTTTGGTGTGGGTTGTACCTCAGGTTTCATTCAAGACGAAACTTTGTGGTGCAATGGCTATTTCCAATACGCTGAACCGACAGGCTCAGTGATTGAGATCGACGCGGCGGGTTGGACGGGCGAGGAAACGCTCGAACTGGAAATCGACGGCAACGTCGTGGCTAGTTTCCAGAACGTGGGTGGTGATCAGCAGAATCGGATCTTTGAAACGCTCTCATACACCCACACGGGACCGGTGTCCATCGATCAGATTCGCGTGGCCTTCACCAACAACGGCGTCGCAGCGGGCGGCGGTGATCGCAATCTGACGGTCGATAAGCTCACGCTTGATGGAACCGAATACGAAACCGAGGCGCCCAGCGTCTTCTCCGTTGGCACGGCCGTGTTCGGAGTCGGCTGCACTTCGGGTTTCATTCAAAGTGAAACGCTGTGGTGCAATGGCTACTTTGAGTACAGCCAACCGACCGGCTCGGTCATCAATATTTTCGCCGCGGGTGAGACCGGCGAAGAACGAGTCGATCTGTCGATCGACGGTAATATTGTGGCCTCGTTCGAGAATGTCGGCGGCGATCCGTTCGCTCGCAATTTCCAGACCCTCAGCTACACGCACACCACCACGGTGACGATCGATCAGATTCGTGTGGAGTTCAACAACAACGGTGTGTCCACAGGCGGAAACGATATGAACCTGTGGGTCGACAAAGTCGAGCTGGATGGCACGACGTTCGAATCCGAGGCGGACGACACGTTTTCTGTTGGTTCCTTTTTGCCCGGCTTGGGCTGCACCGAAGGCACCCTGCTCACTGAAACGCTTTACTGTAACGGCTATTTCGAGTATCAATCCAACGCCGACCCAGGGACGTTGCAACTGGGGACCACCGCAGTCAGTGTCGACGAAGACGCGGGAACGGCTTTGATTCCGGTCGTGCGTGTGGGCGGTAGTGATGGAGCGGTATCGTTGAACTACACGACCGTCGACGCAACCGCGATTGCCGGTCAAGATTATGCGCTCACCGCCGGGCAGGCGATTCTCGGCCCTGGCGTAACCAGCACCAACATCGTCGTGCCGATCTTCGA
>JANQQA010000242.1 GCA_028285205.1 Bythopirellula sp.
CCGCGAGCCGCGTCGAAATCTGCAAACGGGCTTATCGCCGTATAGTTGATCGCAGACACGCCGCCATTGAGGGTCGTCTGCATCTGCTTAACCGACATCTGAGCGCAATTAACGCCGTCGAATACCGGACCTGGTTTCGATGCTGTCGAGACATTCATTGCAGTGCTTTGTCTGTTTCTCTGGCGCGGCCGTACTTTCAGTTCGCCGTGCCGGGGCGCCGCCACTGATTATCGAACAGCTCGACGAAAACTACACCCGATAGGGGCTTCACTTAACGAACATGGTTCCGTCCTGCGAGTCCGGACTATAGGGCGGCCATCTAACTCAATGATTCGAAAATGTGCAGGTAGTGCAAATCCGATGAAATGGCACGGAGGTTTGTACCCAGAGGTTCAGGAACGTCACTCAAGAACGCTTCGCGAGCTGCCAAAGCAAACTGACCCGCTTTGTCTTTCTCGACGTCCGTAGTCTTACGGCCGTTCCCATCGCCAGCCTACGCGGTAAGTGGTGCATGACTCCTGGGAGCAAGAACGAGCTCCCGGCATAGAGGGGCCGCTGTCCGGGATTCGAGTTTATCTTGTCGATCGGCCGGTCGAGCCTGTGCCTCAGCGGTTCGCCGACTACGAACCAGGCGGTGGGGAGTTCGAGAATTCGAACTCTGAAGCCCAAAGGGCTGCGTTAGTACCGGGGAGGCCGTGTCGATTTCTTTTCCATATCGATTTGGCGTAACCGATTGTTTTTCCAGCAGTCTTTTGAATTGCGCCATTTGGCCGGCTCAAATCTCCACGATTTTTTTACAGTCATGTTCTGCCAGCGCGAGACGCGGTGTACGTAAGCTTTTGCTTTATAAACTATTATTCTTGCTTGGCACGCCGATTGCTTATAAATGGATGCTTACTCAAATACGAGCGTCAACATGACAAAGAAACTGGCCCTGGCAGCACTCCTGTTAACTTCCAGCCTCGCAATGACGGCGCACGCGGTGCCGATCAATTCCGACATCTGGTACACCTTCTCTACCAACGCGGGCGGAACGACAGGCGGATGCAGTCCGGCAGATCCAACCTCGATCTGCACAATTCCCGGCACGGCCGTGGCTGTCGGTGCGTCACCCTGGACGTTCAGCGGTGCTGGCATTTTCGAAGTGTTGGATCTCTTCTCTCTGGTTGACCAGTTCGAGATATTCAATTTCGGCGCGTCGGTTGGAACGACTTCAGCACCCGGTGGCGGCTTCTGCGGTTCCGACATAGCGGCTTGTATGGCAAACCCGAACGCCTCGTACGGCAGCTTTGTGTTTGGCGCGGGCAATCACTCTGTTACGCTGCAGAACATCAGCGGCTCGACGGCCGGAGCACACGTGTTCCGGTTCACTGCGACGGCTATTCCGGAGCCGAGTGTGCTCAGCATGATGCTTCTAGGGTTGTTTGCGGTCGTGTTCTTCCGGCGGCAGCGTCGGACGGCTGCCTGAACCGAATCCCCGAATCCATCCTATGGGAAGACGGGGCGAGCCTTCGCCCCGTGCCTCCTGCTCAGGCCGCACGACGGGCCCCCTCTCCTCTAACGCCGCGCACCTGACGGGATAGCGCGGCGTTTTCGCACCAGCGAGCTCCGAGACTGGGGCCGCATCGTGCCCCGGACGCACCAGCAAGAATCCTCGTTGGTTTGACCGCCGCGGCGAGTGCCCGCGACGACCTGATCATCCTTGACGTCATGCTGCCCGGTCGCGCGACTTTCGTACCGATCTTGCCTGCAACCCGCGAAGGTCGTGATACGCGACGAGCACCATCCAGAGAACCAGAATTCCAATAAAGAGTCGCTGCCCCAATCCAAACAGATCGTGGTTGGCCAGCAATAGAATCGCTATTGCGAACGTGAGCGTGAAAGCCATCGCCAGCTTCCTGATTGCGGTTGGACCTGGCTTGCCGGGTAGCGGTTGCGCAATCGATGGTGAGAGTAAGGGCAATGCAATGGCCAAAGCCAGGAATCTCGCAATTCCGCCGGCCGCATGAATTGCTCCCGTAGTCGTCGGATCTTTCACCGAGCTCAGGTCGGCAGGGAAGATCCCTGCAGTCACCGCTCCGAAAGCGGCGATCGCGAACAGAAGAGCGCCAAGCCGGGTTCTCCAACTCACTGGGCGCACGAATACCGCCAAACCCGCCATCGCTGCTGAGGCCGCCGCTTGACTGAAGAACGTCGCCGTCATCAGGTATCCGCCGCGACCATGGACATACTCGCTGATGGCTCGCGCGGCCGGGTCCAGGTCTGGTTGAACGACGTGGAGAGTCGTTACAGCCAGCACCGTGAACAGACTGCAGATAAGCACCGACCAGCATAACGGCGCCATCAGCTTTGGGTGCGAGAAGCACTCAACCAATTGATTCTCCTCGAAGAGTCTGTGGCTGCCCGGTCGACAGGAAATTGCTCATCAAAGTGGGTTGACGGCGGGTCGACAAATTAATAACCTTCTGGTTATGAATGATGCAGAGCTTAGCACAGTGTTTTCGGCACTG
>JANQQA010000258.1 GCA_028285205.1 Bythopirellula sp.
GAATGGTCGCCGATTTATCCATCTCGCCTGCCATGGATTGGTCGATCACAACTTCGGCAATCTGTTCGGCGCACTGGCGTTTTCTGCCGGCAGCAATGCCTCCCAGGAGCCGGGCGATGATGGTTTTCTAACGCTGGCTGAAATGCACGGCTTGGATCTTAACGCGTGTGAACTCGCCATCCTTAGTGCCTGCCAAACGAATTACGGTCCGCAGCAAAAAGGGGAAGGCGTGTGGGCCATTTCGCGCGGCTTTTTGGTGGCCGGTGCCCGGCGAGTCGTGGCCAGCAACTGGTTGGTAGACGACGAAGCGGCCGCCAGCCTGGTCAGTTACTTTTGTGGCGGTGTCGCGAACGCCATCGGCAAAGAGCAAGACCCTGATTACGCCGGATCGCTTCAAGCGGCCAAACGCTGGGTGCGCAATCAAGAGAAATGGAGCAGCCCTTACTACTGGGGCACATTCGTCCTCGTCGGCCCGGAGTGAACGAATAGCCAACATTTGACATAAGCGAGCACGAATTCGAATTGTTGCCTGTGAGTTAGCAATTGTTGCCCAGAAAGGCAGAGCTATTAACATCCGCCGAAATCAAAAGTACCGAATTGCATCGCTATTGTTTGTAGTCATTTTCGTGTCAGTGGAAATGACGTGCGCTGTCGGTTCCGCCGACGAGTCGGAAGAACTCATCAAACTCCAAGATCAAGTCCATGCACTGCAGGCAGAACGAAAGTACTCCGAGGCGATTCCATTTGCCCAGGAAATGGTCAAGATAGCCGAGCGCGCGTTTCAAAACCGTCCAGAGGTCATAGCTGTTGTCATCACCGATTTGGCCGTCTTATACGAATTGCAAGAGAACTACGCCGCGGCAGAGCCACTTTACCAGCGATCACTGAAGATTTCCGAAGATCTTCATGGGACCGAGCATTCCGATGTCGCCGATGCTGCATTCAATTTGGGACTCTTTTATGTGGAAGCAGGAAAATACGACGAGGCAAAGGTCCTTTATCAAAGGTCATTGACGATCAGTGAGAAACTTCATGGTCGAGAACATCACACAGTAGCCTCAACTCTGAATGCGCTCGCGAGGGTTTACACTCTCCAAGGTGAATACGCAGCTGCCGAACCTGTCTTCGTGCGCGCACTCGCGATTCGTGAGAAGATTTACGAGTCAGAGCATCCAGAAATTGCCAAGAGCCTGCACGGGCTGGCGGCACTGCTTCACAAGCAGGGGAGATATCAGAAGGCGGAATTACTCCTTCAAAGGTCTCTCAGAATTCGTGAGAAGCACTTCGGATCTCAGCATCCTGATGTCGTTAGCTCGTTGTCTGAACTCGGATCTCTGAAACATGACCAAGGCAAGTTCGGTGAGGCAGAGGCAATCTACCATCGCTGCCTCACGATTGGGAAGAAAGTTTGGGGAACAACCAATACCAATGTCGCACAAATCCACAGTGGTTTGGCAAGTCTCTATCTGGACCAAGGTCGATTCATCGACGCCGTTCATTCATGTCAAAGGGCAATATCGATTTATGAGTCAGTCGTCGGGAAGCAGCATCCCAATACGGCAATGGTACTTAACATGCTCGGCTCATCATTCCGCATGCAGGGCAATCTCAATGAAGCCGAGCGGCTATATAGTCGCGCCCTCACGATTCTCGAGGTGAATTTCGGCGCAAACCATCCGCACGTCGCGCAAGTACTTAACAACCTTGCCACAGTCCTGAACGGGATGGAGCGATACGACGACGCGGAAGCGAATTATCGGCGTTCACTGGCGATTGATAGGGCTATATATAACGCCGGGCACGTTCACATTGCGTACACATTGCATAACCTTGGTGAGAACTTTCAAGATCAGGGTCATCTCGATGACGCAGAGCCTTACTATAGACAATCACTCACGGCTATTGAAAAGAACCTCGGTTTGGAGCATCTCGCATCAACGTACCCATTAACAGGCTTGGCGAGGTTGTACCGGAAACAAGGTGGTTTCAGCAAAGCTGAACCATTGATTGATCGCGCCATCAAGATTGGCGAACAAGCAGGCGTGTCGCCTCAACGATTATCTGAGGGTTATGCCATACGTTCGCGGATCGCTTGGGATCAACATCGTCACTCGGAAGCGTTCGCGGATTTGCGAACTGCGATGCAATTGGCCGACCAGCAGCGCGTCCAGACGGCTGGTGCAGCCAGGGAAAGAGCGGTGGCCTTTGCCGAGTCACGAAATCTGTTTGAACGGATGGTCCGGTGGCAAAACGAAATGGGCGATCGCCGTGATCTGACCGAAGTTCTCTCCGCCATCGAACGGGGTCGGGCCCGCACGCTGCTTGATGATATGGCCCACGCCGGTGCCGATCTGCACGCCGGCCGATCGGCCATCGAGCGCGAAGCTCTCCAACAGCGGGAACTCGACCTCAAACAGCAAATTGCCATCCTCGAAAAACAACTCGAACAAGACAGCAAGTCGACCGAACTGCAAGCCAAACTTGCCACCGCTCGCCAAGCACTTTACGACCATTACCGCGACGAGCGGAACTCCAGTCCCGTCTATCGCAACCTGCTATCGACCGGAGCAGGACCACCCCGCTTAAGCCAGTTGCAGCGCGTATTGGCATCCGACAGCTCGCTGGTGCTGATCTACCTGCTGGGGGATGAGGGAAGTTATTTGCTGTCGATCGATTCCACCAGTGCCGACCTCGCGGTGCTCAGTGTCGACGAGTCGGCTGCCAAGACACTCGAAATTGACGCCGGCCCGCTCACCGCCGATAGACTTCAGGCCGCACTGCACAACGACCAACAGATCGGTGTCATGCAGCGACTCTCCCGTCCAGAGACCGCGGGCGATGCTCGCGACCAGTTGGCGGCGCTGTGGACGACGCTCGTTCCCGTAGAATTGCGGCAACAGATTCTCGATGG
>JANQQA010000264.1 GCA_028285205.1 Bythopirellula sp.
GCGAAGAGGCAGCTGCCGGCGAGGTCACCAGCGAGCCCAGCGACGAAGATCTCGAAATGACCGTCGAGGACCAAGTGTTCGAGCTGCTCGGTGCTTGAATTTCGCGTTTTTCGCTGTGCCGTGCGTAGATTCGCTAGCGCATGCTGCGCGTGCTTTTGCTGCGTTACTCCCTCCTGCTATAATCGGGTATGGAGGCGTCCGGCTACGGCTGTAATGACTCGCACCAACCTCAATAAACCTCGGAGTCTGAACTAACTGGTGAACCCTGTCGATAGAAACCCGACGGACCGTAAGCGCGGCATGGAGAGCGAGTCGGCCATCTTGGTCGGCGTTCATTTGCCAGCGCACTCTTTCCACGGCGAGCCCTTGGACGAATTGGCCGGCCTCGTCGAAACGGCCGGCGCGGAAATCGTCGGCAAGATGACACAAAACCGTCAGGCACCCGACAAGACCACCTATATCGGCCAGGGCAAGGTCGAGCAACTCCACCAGCTGGTCACCGCCGCCGAAGCCGACATCGTCGTCTTCGACAACGACCTGTCGCCGGCGCAGATCCGCAATCTCGAGCAGACCCTCGGCGTCAAGGTGCTCGACCGTACCGAGGTCATCCTCGATATCTTCTCGACGCGTGCCCAGACGCACGAGGCTCGTCTAGCCGTTGAGCTGGCGCAGCTTGAATACTCACTCCCGCGTCTGAAACGAATGTGGACTCACTTGTCACGGCTCAAGATGGGCGTGGGTATGCGTGGTCCGGGTGAAAAGCAACTGGAAACCGACCGTCGGCTGGTGGAAAAGAGAATCAGCGATCTGCGTCGCGACCTCAAGGAAATCGAAAAACGCAAAGAGCGCGAAGTGGCCGCTCGCAGTGATCGCATGACCGTCTCGCTGGTGGGCTACACTAACGCCGGCAAGAGCACGCTGATGAACTCCCTCACAGAGGCGACCGTGCTCGCGGAAGACAAACTGTTCGCCACGCTCGACACACGCACGCGCCGCTGGCATCTGCCCGGCTGGGGGCCGGTGCTGCTGAGCGACACGGTCGGGTTCATTCGCGACCTGCCGCATAGTTTGATCGCCAGCTTCAAAGCCACCCTGGAAGAAGCCCGCCAAGCCGACTTGCTGCTGCACGTCGCTGACGCGAGCAACCCCGGCGCACTCGACCAGATCGTCGCGGTCTACGACGTGTTGAATGAATTGGGCATCGAGGAAAAAGACATTCTGCTCGTGCTCAATAAGGTCGATGCCGTCGACGATCCTGTGCAGTTGGAAGCCCTTCGCAATCGCTATCCCAACGCCGTGGAGATCAGCGCCAAGACTGGCAACGGTCTTTCGCAGTTCGCCCAACGCGTGAGTCGGGCAATGAGCCGCGACTTCCTGGACGTCGAAATCGATATGTCGGTCAGCAACGGGCGCCTGCTCGCCTATCTGGCCAAGTACGGCGAAGTGCTCAGCAAGACGTACTCGGAAGATCGCACCATCGTGCACTGCCGCATCGCCCAGCGGCATCTTGGTCCGTTGCGCGAATCCGACGACGTCCACATCCGCTCCTATGAACCCGCCGACGGCATTCACCTGGGCGTCCCTGCCACCGAAACACCACCTGATGGCAAGATCGAGGAAGTAGCCTAAGCATCCCATGGGGCGCCGCTCACTCAACGATCGTCGCGTCCTGCTGACGGGTGCCTCTGGCGGTATCGGCCGCGAATTAGCGCTGCAACTGGCGCCTTTCGGCACGCGAATCGCCGTGGTCGCGCGGCGAGAAACACAGCTGCTAGAACTTGCTGACGAATTGAAAGGTCGGGGCGCCAGCGCCGTCCTGACCGTCGTCGGCGACGTCACCGAAGACGCCGTAAGAACCGACACCCTGCAGCGCATTCGCGACCAGTGGGGCGCCCTCGACCTGCTGATCAACAACGCCGGCATCAGCGCGCATGGCCGGTTTGAAAACAGCGCTGCCGAAGTCCTCCGCAAGATCATGGAAGTCAACTTCTTCGCGGCCGCCGAACTTGTGCGCGGAGCGATTCCGCTGTTGCGCGACGGCGAAGATTCCTTGCTTGTGAACGTTGGTTCCATCCTTGGCCATCGCGGCGTACCCTACAACAGCGAATACTGCAGCAGCAAATTCGCGCTGCGTGGCTGGAGCGAATCGATCCGCCCCGAACTCGCCCGCGACGGCATCGCACTGATGATCGTCAGCCCTGGGACCACCGACACCGAGTTTTTTGAACACCTGATCGCCAAAGGTGAGCAGATGCCGTGGAACCAACCTCGAGGCTTGCCGCCTGAGGACGTCGCTGCTCAAATTGTGCGCGGCATCCAGCACCGCCGCTTTGAAATCTACCCGAACTGGCGGGGCCGTCTGCTCGTGTTGCTCACCAGAATCGCCCCCTGGCTGCTCGACCGAGTGATGAATCGGTATGGGTAGGGATAGTCGTAAGTTGATAGTTGTTAGTCGCTAGTCGTTAGTTGTTAGAAGCAGTTTCAAAAGTCCCCTCCTTTGCAGGGAGGGGCTAGGGGAGGGTTGATTCTTTGGTAGACTCGCCCCTCACCTAGCCGCTACCCAAATGGGAGCGGAATATGGAATCTGCTTCCAATCATTGGCCCATAGCTCCCAGCACATAGCCCCCAGCTCCCATGCTCCAAGTGCTCTACGACAACGGACCCTGCCTGGTGGTCAACAAACCCGCCGGTTTGTTGACGCAAGCGCCGCGGGGGATCGATAGTTTGGAAATCTGGGTCAAGAACTTCTATCGCCAGCGCGAAGGCAAGCAACCCGACGACAACATCTACCTGGGTGTCGCCCATCGCATCGATCGACCGGTGACCGGCGCGATCGTGTTCGCCCGTCACGTCCGCGCGGCGCGGAAGCTGAGCATCCAGTTCTCCGACCGCACCGTTAGCAAGACCTACTGGGCATTCGTTGAGGGCCAGGTCACGCCCGACGAGGGCACCTGGCGCGACTATCTGCACAAGCGTCACGGCATGGCCCAAGCCGAAGTCGTCGACGAGGATCACCCTGCAGGCAAACACGCCGTCTTGCACTACCGCGTGCTGGCGCGAAACGAACTGGGAAGCTGGCTGGAAATCGAACTAGAAACCGGCCGCACTCACCAAATCCGCATCCAATCGGCTTCCCGCGGCCACCCACTGCTAGGCGACTCGCAATACGGCAGCCAATTCCCCTTCGGCCAGCAGCACGAAGACATCCGCCAACGCGGCATCGCCCTGCACGCCCGCCAGCTAGGCTTTTCGCACCCCATGACCGGTGAGCCGGTGAATATCGAGGCGCCGTTGCCAGAGTCGTGGGATACGTTAGAACTGTCCGAAGTCTAGCGCGTTCGGCGTTTCACGCTTGGGCAGGATAGCTTCGCAGATTATATGCCGAAGTTCTCGTCCGTAGCGTTAAGGAAGCCACAACCATTGAGGTTTTCCAGAATTGAATCCGGAACTGACATTCGTAATGCGTCGGCGTTACCTATTGCTTCCGCAGCAGCGTCAGCAGGGATTATGGCAAAGCACGAATGGACGTTGTTGAAGAGTCTTGGAACGACAGCGTTCAACTTTCTTGCAGTTCGGCATATCGTATCCGCATACTGCTTGTATGAGTCGGGAGCTTCGTCATCGCATAGGCACTCGTAGCATGTACGCATCACTTGTAAGAGGTTGGGGTCAGCACATTTGCTATCCGGGAATATCTCCCAATGGTCACCACATTCTTCTCCATAAGCCCAGAGAGCCCGATAGTCACGATCACCTGACCGACTCACTGTATTTTCTGCCGTGCCTGTGTAAATAAACGAGCAATACAGGTAGCACTCTGGGGCACAGGTGTCATAGAAGTACGGGCGTACCGAAAATAGTTCGGCGTTCGGTCTGCGACGCTCGTTGATAAATGGCGGTAGGTGCGTTTCAATAGCGTCCGCTAGTGCGGCAAAGCACGGATTTGACATTACGTACTCACTGCTGGCAATCTAACGAGTGGAGTGAGGCGCAGATCAGCCTCAGTCGACTATCGTACCAGAATCCAAGGCGTACCCAAATTGGTCGAGTAAGCGTGATCTACCTTCCCGCGACCAGAAATGCCTTAACTGGGTCCAGCTTCATCGTCTTAGGCATCGACGGACCGGTCATGAATTGCATCGCTCACATAACCGATGCAATTCTTGGAGCTAGCCTCCGTAGCGAAGCTGATGTGATGGCTGGCTTGGGAAAAAACGCATACTCGCAGACGTGTTATCGGCAATCCTGCTGCGCTGAGTTCGACTCACTCGGCAGTCGTCGCGATTTGCAAGGTACGAAGCACGTCGGACGAGGATGTGGATGCGGGTTGGCAGCAAATCACGTCACTCGGAGTGCGCTACCTCAGGAGTGCGGCGAGCATGCCAGCGCCAACCGACCAACGCACCGATAGCTGCTCCGCCCAGAAACCCTAACACATAACACATCACAACGTCCGCTTCGCTAACTGCAAACAGACCGCTAGTCGCACCGATGAGTCCACCCACAAGAATACCGAGGGACATGGTGATGGTGGGCAGCAATGGTTTCGGATTGGACATGACCGCTCCTCCGGATGGTTCTAGGAAATGGGCCAAAAAAAGTTCACGAACGCGGGCACGCGGCCTGCATTCTTGGAGAACTCCACCTCAGCGCGTCCACGTTCCCACGCGCTCAGGTTGCTTCCAGCAAGGCGGCCGGCCACTCATGCGAGCCTATGCTTCCAGTCAGAGGCTACGAGGGTTTCTTTCGAAACCCTCTATCCGAGTCGCATGCTATTTCTTTACGCCGCGCTCAGTATACCACTCCTCTGGAAGCTCGCTGGGCGGACAGGTGATGACGTCGTCGCGGCCGGCACCGACGTCTTCCAACACGTTGATGGTTGCGAAAGAATCCTCGGCGAAGTGCATTGGCCACGTCGGGCCCTGCTCACGTAGCTTGAGCATTTCGTCGACGTGCTCATCTTCGTGGCACACGGTCAGTTGCGGATTGTCGACGATCCATTGCGGCATCAGAAAGAATCCATGCAGCCAGCGGTCGTCGGGATTGATGACCAGAGCAACGACGTTGCCAACCGGCTCTACCCAGTTCACCCGCACCATCCCAGCACCGAGGGCCTTCATCGTGACCTCCCGATTTGTCACCCAACGCCCACCAACCAGACCACTGTGAACCCGATAATGCAGCAGCGTTTCACTGTGGAAGTACAACTCGTAAAGCCAGCCATTTTCGTAGGTGTAGATGATTCGCTTCCCAAGAATGATGCTCAAGTCTTGCTCAGGGTAAGCCATATAGGTGTCTCCAATTTGTGCGATAGGTAGCGCTGGGTGCAGGTAGAACGTCCTTCAATTTAGCCCGAGGGACACTTCTGTAAACTAGTGGCTGCCCACAATCGGACGAGACTGAAACCAACGCGACAGGCGGCACCATGCGGAGCGCTATGCACCGAGATATTCGAGCAACTCATACAACCACGGATGCGTCCACGGGTTCCATGTCGGGTAGCTCATCGAGAAGACCGACATGGCGAGCAGCACCAAGGCGATCGCTTGCAGCTTGCGTGAGCGCGCTAGTCGATCGGCGGCGGGGATCATCGTTAGCAGCCACAGCGGTGCGAACCAGAACATCCACCGCAAGCCGCACGTCATGCCGCCGTAGTTGCGATCCTCCCGCGGACGAAGCCCAATATAAAACGTGAGTACAACAACCGAGAGCAGCGCCACACCCACCGCCAACCAGCGCTCCCGCGACTTGTCGCCGAGCCCCCACAGGCACATACCTACCACACTCAGCAACCAGATCGGAGTCAACGAAAACACGCCATGATGACCCACCAGGCAGTGCAACGCGTAGACGGCTTTCGACGGCTCGCCGACGTCGATGCCCTGTCGATTCTGCCAGTAGCTCTCGCGGGTGACGCCTTCGATCGTGTACTCGTACATGTACCAGTTTTCTTCCGGGTCGTCGGTGCCTTTGTGCATGTACGGAGGAGTAAAACAATCATGAGCCGCATAGTTGGCCGCAAAGAAAGCCACGACCACCAGCAGCGCCGCCGGCAGAAAACCTTGCAGCCAAGCACGACGGTCGCATGTGAACAGAGCTAGCGCGAGCAGCGCCAAGAATGCCAACGCAGGCAGCTCGTTCGCAGCTGTGAACGCACCGAACAGCCCCGCCACGACGTAGTAGCGCAAACGCGTTTCGCCATCACACCAGATACGCACGAACGCGTACAGCGCCAACGTTGCGCTCACCGCCGCGATCGTATGATTGTTTAGCACGACGGCGAACGCATTGAGCAACGTACCGAGACACGCCGACGCGACAACGAACAGGCGCCCCCAATCGGTCGCTCCCAATCGCTCGGCCAGCTTCGCGACGTAGTAGAACATCACGATCATCGGCACGATGTTGAACATTACCAGCATCAACCGCCCCATCACATAGGGGTGGCTCCCCAGCGTCATGCCCGTCAGCTTGTTGAGCAGCCAGTAGTCGCCGGCCATCAGGGTGTACAGCAGTGGCGGCTTGCTGGAATACAGATGCAGTTCGCCGTCGCGGCCCCGGTGCTGCACCATGTCGATCGTGTTCCAAATGTTGCGATCGAGCACCGCGTCGATCTCGTAGGTGCCGTGCTCGACCAGCGCGCGAATCGCGAGCCAACGACTACGGTCGTTCGCGCTGAGAAAGGGCCGTTCGAGTTGCCGGCGTTGCCGAATACGCACTTCGGCAGCGGCCAGTTCGCGCTCGTACTGCTCGGGCGATAACTGCTTTGCTTGGAGTCGTTGCTTGGTGCGGTTCAGATCATCACGGATGAGGTGCTTCTGCAGGTCGGCACGGTTCACCGAATTGACCGCCATCAACCGACCGGCCATGTTGCCAACCGCCAATGCGATGAGCAAGTAGTAGATGCCCCAACGAAGTCGCGTCGAATGGTCAAGTCCGTCGGGACTGGTCATTGCAACTCGCTTCCTGGTGGATCGGAGTCGGCATGGATTTCGTCGCTCGAGGATTTGAGCGCCTTCGCATTCGCAGTAGCCGCCGACGAGCTAGGTGCTGTGTGTCCTTTGACCGAGTAGTGATCCGAGTCGCGCGACACGAGCGAGGCAATCATCTCCGCCACGAAGCCGATCGCGAGCAGCTGAGCACCAATGAGCAACGCCACCAACGAGTAATACAAAGCCGCCGTCTGATGCAAGTGAATTGGCTCATTGCCCGGCAGCCGCGTCACACACCACATCACGGCCAGGTAGAACATGCCGAACATACCGACGCTCAGCGAGATCAGTCCCGCCGAACCGAGCCAATGCTGCGGACGTTGGCCAAACCGTGTGATGAACTGCACGGTCAGCAGATCAAGAAAACCCTTGGGAATCCGCGACCAGCCGTACTTCGACTGGCCATGCTCGCGCGGCCGATGCTCGATGACGACCTCACCGACGCTGAATCCGCGCGAGGCGGCCAGCACGGGCACGAAACGATGCAGCTCGCCATAGAGTCGCACTTCGTGAATCACGTCGCGGCGGTAACACTTCAGCCCACAGTTATGATCGTGCAGCTTCACACCGGTGAGTTTGCCCACCAGCGCATTGAACACGCGTGAAGGCCACACTTTGTGCCAAGGGTCGTACCGCTGTTGTTTCCAGCCACTCACGACATCGAAACCTTGCTCCAGCTTGGCGAGCAGGAGCGGAAATTCGGCCGGGTCGTCCTGCAGGTCGGCGTCCATCGTGATGATGATCTCGCCCTCAGCGGCATCGAAGCCGGCACTGAGAGCGGCCGCCTTGCCGAAGTTGCGCCGAAAACGAATTCCCAGTACGCGCGCGTCGGCGGCAGCGAGCTGTTCGATGATCTTCCAAGTGTCGTCCGTCGAGCCATCGTCAACAAAAATGATTTGCAGCTCGTAGTTGTGTTGTTTGGCCACATCGGCCAACTCGCGATGGAGCTGTTCGAGACTTTCCGCTTCGTTGAGCGTGGGAATGACGACACTGATCATGCGAGCGACTCCGAGGGACTCCGAGGGACTCTGGCGGCAGCTGCGAGGCGACTACTTCTATCATACCAAAAACGACGCGGCAAACCAAAAGCGATCGCTGCGGTTAAACCCTACGCTCTGGTCGGCTTCTAACAGTTTTGCCGAGAGAACGCACCTAGGTCTGCGCCGAGGTGCGTTCTACAATAGTTTCCACAAACCAACTATTCCCTGCCGCTGGTGGAGTTCTCCTGTGCCACGCGTTGTCTCGTTCATTGTGCTGCTGGCCGTCGTCATCCTGATCGGCTCGATGTTCTTTCAGGTGATGGTGCAGTTCATCGTGCCATTGTTTTTGGCGTCCGTGCTGGTGGTGATTTTCAAACCCCTACATGTGTGGGTCACGAATCACTTTGAAGAAAAACCTCGCATCTCTGCGGCGGTGACGACGTTTCTGATCGTCTTGATCGTGCTATTGCCTTTGGGCGTAATCATGGTCTGTACCATTGCCGAGGTTGCCGAGCAGTATTACGCCTTCAACGAAGACCATGTTGCCGGCGCGCCCGCCCTGCCGATACAACGGTCGGCCGCGTTAGCTGATGCAGACGTACAACGTGGCGAAGACGATCCGAGTCCGGTGACCAGTGACGACAATCCTGTCGAGGAAGAAGAGACTCTGGAGGAAGAAGATACAAGCACGACTTCGGACCCGGCGGAGCAGGACGAGGCACTCAAAGACGATCAGGAACAGGTAAGCGGCGACGAGAACGCGATCGCGGATGAGAGTACGGTCGAAGGCGACGACCAGGTCGACAGCTCTGGATCGCCGGAGGAGGACGATGAGGAACAAACTCCCGGCGTTACGGTCGACAAAACGGCTCTGCTCTCCGCCGCAGAAATGATCATGTCGAAGATCAATCCGTGGCTCGCTGAGGTTGGGCTCGATCTCAAGCCTCAAGTGGTCAGCAGCTATCTGCGCGACCAAATGACGCGACTTGCTGGTCCGGTGGCGCTGGGCGGCGTGCAAGCGCTGGTCAGTACGTTGTTCAGTTTGGCGATCATGGTGCTGACCTTGTATTACTTCTTCGCCGACGGTCCGAACATGGTTGTCGCGCTGATGAAGCTCTCGCCACTGGAGGACGCATACGAGCAAGAACTCCTCGACAAGTTCGCGGCCGTAAGCCGCTCGGTAGTCGTGGCGGTCCTGCTATCAGCACTTGCCCAGGGTGTGCTGGCCGGCATCGGCTACTTTTTCGCGGGCGTGAATAACGTGTTTCTATGCACGGTGCTGACCACGATCCTCGCGATGGTACCATTCGTCGGGGCGACCGTGGTCTGGGTGCCGATTTGCTTGGTTCTCTACTTCTACTTCGGCTACACGACATCCGCCATCGTGCTCGCCGTCTACTGCACGGTCGTGGTGTCGATGGTGGATAACTTGATCAAGCCACTTGTGCTCCATGGCCAAGCCAACCTGCATCCGCTACTGGCGCTGCTAAGTGTGATCGGCGGCATCCAGGTGCTGGGCCCGATCGGCATTCTCGTCGGACCGATGCTGGTGGCGTTCCTGCAGGCATTGCTGAACATGCTCAACAAAGAGCTGGAATTGCTAGGCAAAGAATCCGATGCGACCGGCAAGCCGGTTGTCTTCGCCACCGGTTCGCCAAACCCTGACGAATCACCACCTACGCCACCGAGTTCCGACAAACCATCGCCCGCGCCGCCCAAGAAATCGCAACACTCCAACAAACACCGACGAAAACGCAAACGGAAGTAGAAACGCTCACCGGAGGTTTCCAGTGCTAGCACTCACGCTCCGGCGACGGATGTGCCAGCAGTCTTGTCTAGGCCATATTTTTGGTTTGGGCTAAAATCAACGTTCTCTGATCCAGCCACCTTGGAGAGGTGGAGAGAATTGTTTGGTCGCTGACAACGACTGTCGGTGATCTCGTGCCCCGTGAAAGGACTCCGCTATGGAAACCGCTGTTCTCGCTTTACTCGCCTTGGGCGCAAACCTTTCGGGAATGGGTGTCTTGTTCGGCTGGCAACCGATGCCAGACGATAGTGAAAAGGTAGAATACATCGTCCAGATCGAACCCGCACTCGCAGCCACACTGCGGGAAGGGCAGTCGATCCCGATCACCAGCGATATCCCTGAAGACGTCGGACCGATCGGACGCATTCGCATCGTCGTCGGTAGCGAGCAGTTGCCGCGCCAGAATCTGGCCACTCGACTCAAGCCTTGGCCGGAGCAGCAACAGACGCAAAAGAAATCACGTGAGGGCCTGGTCGAAGCGCAATACAAGGTCCCACCCGTCGAATCGAGCGGCTCAGGACGGTACGGCAACACTGCCGCAGCGAATAATCGCATTTTGCCACCGGGAGGAAACAACCAAGCTGCCAATCCCTTCGCCAAGACGCTACAGCAAGGCACCCAAGACGCGCGCAATCTGGCCAACGACGTGAAGAATCAGATCTTGCCGCCCTCAGCTGATCAGCTATTCGACTCGAGCCAAGGTGCCAGCCCAGCGCTACAAAACGCGATCAACAACACGCAGAACCAATTCCGCGACGGTATGCAGCGTGGCATCGAGAAAGTGGCCGATCGCACGGGTCAGGAAATTCGCCAAGCGGCGGACAGTTTCGGGCGCAGTGCAAACAACGCAATTGATCAGTTCGGCAAGTCCGTCGGAGGTCAGCAATCGATCCTGAAGAATCGCCAAGGAAACCAAAACGGATCGATCATGCCACCAACTACAGGCTTCGCAGGTCAATCTAACAGCTCGAGGCAGGCGCCTCGTCAAATGCTTCAACCACCGCCACCAGCGCCACGGGAACAGCAAGCGACACTGTCGACCAGCCTTGCGTCAACACCACCAGTTGGCACCAACCCAACCAGTCAGCCCGGCGATTTTAGTGCACCCTGGCCAGACACGAGCGCCAGCCAACCAGCGACCACGCCCGTCAGCGCGCCGCCAGCCAGCACGCCCTCACAACCGCGGTACGGCTATCAACGGCCGCAACAGCCTGCCACAAACAACACCATTCCGAACCAGCCTCCCAACCAACCAAGCCAACAGAGTTCGCTGAACCTGGCAGGTCGGCAGAGCAACGCCATGCAGCAGCCCAACAACTTCGGTCAGCCTGTGTTTCCGACAACAAACAGGCAATTCGACGGCCCTGCACTGACCGGGCCCGCGCAAGATAGAAAGTCCTCGCCCAGCCAGCCCACGCAAGCGGCCACCGTTGATCTGGCGGTGCAGCGACGCACTGGCCCGGCAGTGACGACCGAAATGCTAAACAATGCCGCCAGCAACAACATGCAAACGGCTAGCAACGACCAAAACTACCAAGAACGTCAGGTCGCTCGTCATCCACTCGACAACCCGCCAACGGACTTTGGTCAAACCCAGAATGGCCAGGCATCGGGTACCAACAACTCGGGCAGCAACTCGAACTTAACACCAATCGTGCTGCTGTGCATTCTGTGCTCAGGCTCAGGCTTCGGCAATTTCTATCTCTTCTGGAGTTACCTCGACTTGCGTAGCAAGTACCACGGCATCGTCCGTGGCGTTCCCTCGCGCCACGAGCGCTACGACGATTGATCGCGAAATCGACAGAGAGCGCACTGGGCAGCATGCCATTTCTCCCCGCACTGCGTTGAGAATAGACAGCTCCCACATTCCGTAATCAGCAATTGCGAACTGCTAGCGCATAAAAAAGGCAGGCGAAGTTCGCCTGCCTTTTTATCGTCTGGTCTCAATCAACTTTGAGCTAGCCGCGAACCTTCACGTCACCGCGACGCGTCACGACCACCTTTACCGAATGGCCGCAGCAAGGCCAGGTGTAAGTACCAATCTGGCGGCCCAGGAAGCCTTTCTTCCAGCAAACTTGCGGAGCTTCGGTGCAGCAACCGGGTACACAAACGCTGACCATCTTGTTGCAGCAGCTGCAAGGCGGGTTGACGCACAGCGTGGCGTGAATCGGCGGTGGTGGGCAGCACTGAGGATGATGGGCATCGGCATGGTTGGCGGTGGTCACCACGGTGCCCAGCGCGATCGCCGCCACAGCGAGCAAAGTACGAAATCTCAACATCGTCTTAATCCCCTCTCAAGAACGTCAGTGTGAACGTGGGCGAGACAACCTCGCCTCGACTGTCCACAGGTTTCATCTTCCTACAAGTGTAAATCAGGAAGGTCGACTTGCAAACTCCCACCACCAGACTGGGGGAACTTCGTTGTATCGTGATGCGAGAAAGCAACACAAGACGCTTGAAACGCCGGTTTATTCGGCTTTTTTGGATTTTCTTGACATTCGTTTTCGTATCGGCGATGACGGAGACACTCGATTTCCCTCCTTTTCCCGGAACAGAAAGAGTTGAGGCGATGTCAAGGAACGCGTTGAGGTCTGCGCAGGCACTGCGCGCATTGGTTGGGTTCACGCTCGTCGAATTGCTGGTGGTCATCGCAATCATCGGCGTCTTAGTTGGGTTGTTGCTTCCTGCGGTACAGGCGGCGCGGGAAAGTGCCCGCCGCGCCGAGTGCATGAACAATCTCAAGCAGTTGGCACTGGCAACCGCGACCTACTCGCAGACTGACAACGGGAAAGTGCCCGGCTATGGTCGGTTTACCCAGGTCCCGCCGGCAGGAGCCTCCAATCCAGGCCCTCATGAGATGTATTGCATGCCTGGCTACAGCTGGGTCGTCACGCTGCTGCCGCATCTGGAAGGATCTGCGATCTCAGACCGTTGGAATCACTTTGGTTCTTGGCTCGATCCGGAGAATCGCGAGTTGGGCACCAACTATCTGGACGTGCTCACCTGTCCTGGTATCGACGGCGCGACAGAGATTCCCGGCAGCCTCAACTACGTGATCAATTCAGGATACGGTGATATGAATTTGTTGGCGCTCTACGCCGACGCGGTGCGCGATGGAGCAATGCCCACCGAAGTTCAGATGCATTCCCACAACATGATTCCCATCGACTGGAATGGCGATGGCGATGCGCCGGGCGCGCCGGCACCGTTCAAGGATTCCAGAGATGAGCACGTTACTCGCGACACGGGTGTTTCGTGGGTGCATGTCGGATCAAACAATTTTAGCCACCAGATCGGCATCATCCGCGACGGCACGAGTTACACCATGCTGTTTGGCGAAAACAAAAATGCGGGCATCCCGGGTCAGTTTTCCAGCGGCAACGACAACCGCAACTGGTCGAACCCGGCGGTCACCAACGTCTCGTTCATCTATCCCGTGGACGTGGCCAATACCAACGCCTCCAACTTTGGCGATCCGCCACTGGCGCCGGGCCTCATGCCAACGCCCAACGGAATGCCGGACGCGGAACGCGGTACGCCACTCCTGTCATCGAACCACCCCGAGGTCGTCAACGTCGCGATGGTGGGCGGATCGGTGAAGTCGATCAAGAATTCCATCGAGCGTTCGGTGTACAAGTCGCTGCACACGCCCGCAGGAACCAGACGTCGCGGCGGAAACTTTTCGTTCGAACCGATCATGAGCGATGGGCAGTTTTAGAGTATGGGCCAGGGTCTCCCTGACGTTTCCTGTAAGCAGCGATGCCATGGGAGCGACTGGCGGGAGCTTACTCCCACGAGCGAATTCGTCGTTTCCGAATTCGGGCGACACTAGCTCTGTCAGGTCAACTCTGAATTACTTACCTACCATTGCACCGCCCGCCGTCGGCCAAAAATCGTGATGGAATTGGCCGCGGCGAACTCAGTAGAATGGAGCAGGAGTTGGAGCATTCGTAGCGGCGAGAGCATACGCTGAGCGGTCGCACCCCAGAGCGACACCATGAGTTTTGCTTGCGCTAATTGCTGGGCAGAAGCGGAAAAAACAGGGCTGCGGCGCACCCTTTTGCTCGGCGAAAAAGCATCTGCTCCGCTGCGCACAACGTGGGACGCCGCGCTTGCCAAGAGCAGCAGCATCGAGCCGAACCCGTGCCGTGCGCTTAGTCTTGCGGCGAGCTGATCGCGCCGGAATGAACTCGGGATAAGGTGGGCGCTTGAGCGTCGTGGGAGTAAAATCGGAGCAGGGGGTCCTATTTGACTTCCAGCAATACTGAACACATCAGTTCACTCCCAAGGGTCTCCATGATCTCGCAGACGGTTGAGTACGCCCTCCGGGCCGTTGCCCACCTCGCCCGCCGGTCACCCGGCAGCTGCAAGACCCAGGAGATTGCCGAGGCGACGAAAGTACCGGCACCCTATTTGTCCAAGGTGTTGCAAAATCTTGGCAAGGCGGAGATCGTCCGATCGCAGCGCGGCCTCGGCGGGGGAGTCCGCCTCGTAGTCGATCCTGCCCAGCTAACAATTCTCGATGTTGTGAACGCCGTCGAACCGCTACAGCGGATCACGTCATGCCCGCTCGACCTGAAGACTCACGGCCAGAACCTTTGCCCCTTGCATCGCAGACTCGACAACGCAATGGCCTCGGTCGAAGCAGCGTTCGCCGAGACAACACTGGCGGAGGTACTTGGGGACAAGGACCTGCCCACGCCACTGTGCGAAGTCGAGCTCACTGAAAATTAGTGGTGGACGCAGAGGCTGCGGCTAGCGCTGCGTTCGTCGCGTCGGCATCTGCGCGTCGACTTCCTGTCGCCACGCTTTGAGCTTGTAGTGCAGTGCGCGAGTCTTCGCGACTTGCGCCTGTGCGAGATCATGTTGTTCGCCGGGATCCTCGTTGAGGTTGAAGAGCATGAGCCGTTCGTCTTCAAAGAACTCGATCAGTTTCCAATCTCCCTGACGGATGGCTCCGTAAGGCCTGGTGCGATGATAGTGGGGATAATGCCAGTACAGAGCTTCGCGATCGATGTCGCCCGACCCGGTGAGGAGCGGCTCAAGGTTCTCGCCGTCCAGATGTTGCTCGGGCATCTGGGAGAGTCCTGCCATAGCGAGCATCGTCGGGTAGTAGTCGGTTCCGATGATCGGCGTGTCACAGACGCTGCCGGGCTGGGTGACACCCGGCCACACAATGCACGTCGGCTCACGGACGCCACCCTCGAACGCGAAGCCCTTGAATTTGCGTAGGCCGCCGCAAGCGGAATTCCAGTTGCCGCCGTTGTCCCCAGTAAAAATGATGACCGTGTCGTCCAGCTGCCCAAGTGATTCGAGCTCTGCCACGATCCGGCCAATACTGTCGTCAACTGCCTTATGCATCGCGGCATACTCAGCGGGGTTGACCCTGCCCATGTCGGTGGGCCAATTCTCTTCACCCTGGTCCTCGAAGTAATCGATATCGCCTCGCTTGGCCATGATCGGTCCATGCACCGAGTAGTAGGACATGTAGAGCAAGAACGGCTGATCACCTGTTTCGCCGAGGTAATCAACCGCTTCGTCGGTGAGTCGGTCCGTCAGATAATCGCCCTGTTCGCTGTCTTCGAGCCCCGGCATGTCGAACGGATAGAAGTACTTGCCGCGCCCTTTGGGTTGACCCCACTCCCGGCCACCGATGTTGACGTCAAAACCATGGTCGAGCGGCGTGTGTCTCGCCTGCAATTGCTTGAACTCCTCGTCCGTAGAAGCACTCCCTCGCCTGACGGGGGTGAGATGCCATTTGCCAAAGAAACCGGTGCGATAGCCCGCCTGCTGCAACGCCTCGGCCAACGTCGTGTGTTCGTGATCCATGTACTTTTGCCAATCGGGAATCTTCAAAGGCTCCTGTGGCCGATGCTGACCGGGAATGTAGTCGGTCAGATCTATCCGTCCTGGGTACTGCCCGGTTAGAATCGCGGCTCGGCTGGGTGAGCACACCGTGCAGGCGGAGTATGCATTGGTGAATCTCATCCCCCGCTGGCATAGCGTATCGAAGTGGGGTGTCTCGTGCGTTGAACTGCCGTAGGCGCCCATCGCCCCCCAGCCCAAATCATCAACCAGGAAGAAGACGAAGTTCGGCCGCCGCGGCGCGGTGGATTCAACCGCCTGCGCGCGAACCGAATCAGTTGCTTGGAAAGCCACGACCACGATCAACGTGAGTACAGATCTATTCATGTAGATACTCGGTGCTTGAGAAAACCATTCCGTTCATTGCGGCGAATTACCTGACATCGTAACTGCAACCTTCTCGATTGCCGATGCTGGCATTCTTTGCCTGACTTGCCTCTCCGATATCCCCTGCAACGCTTATGTCGTTTGCTCACCTGCAGTTGCGGCAATTGCTCGTGGCCGAATCGACAACGACTGTGATCAGTGCGACCGCAGAATCTCAGCCTGAGACTGCTGGCGAACTTTTCTGGCAACGCGCACTAAGTTGTTGACGCACAAAGACTTGCAACTTCGGATCGATCAATTGGTACGGACAATGCCTAAATGAAGTAGTGATGAGCCCGGCGAAAGCGTGACCATGAAATTGCCTGGCAACCATTTAATTCAACGAGTGCATCGGTACTCAAGGAGAGCAATATGTTTCGACGTGCAATGTTAGGTGTTGTAGTCTTGGCAACGGTCGTGTTCGCAGGCGCAAGCTCAGCAGACGCGTGGACCTGCCGAGGACGTTCTGGATTCTACGGTGGTGGATTCTACGGCGGCGGATATCGCGCTCCCGTTTATCGAAGCGCCCGCTATTACGGTGGCCCGAGCTACTACTACGGACATCCGGGCGTCTACCGCAGGGCCTATTACGGTGCTGGTCCAGCGTTGTATGCCGCTCCTCGTAGTGGAGTGGCATTCTCGATCGGGTTCTGAGGACTGTGCCGACTGTGAACGGAAATCCGGCCAGCAAGTGTCGCGTAATTGATCTCTCAAACCGAGAGCCAATTGACCACTTTTTGACAACACTCTGCGAGGCTGTGATTCTCTTTGATTTCCATCTGTCGACGTAAGTCTTTTTGTGAAAAAAGGTTGCGACTCCCCTTGAGATTTTGGCACGGCAAGTGCATTTTGGTTTATGCAGAGCGGCTGCACTGAACCATCCCGCCTTAATGCCGCTGGGGGATCCTGCTGAGGAGATAGAAACATGTTAAAGCGAATTATGGTTGTTGCATTGTTGGTTGCTGGTTTCACCGCGATGAGTGCTGCGGAAGCGAACGCCTGGGTTGTGCGTCGCGTGGCCCCCGTTCGCCGCGTTGCCGCTCGAGCCGTGTTGCCACCATACCCGGTCGCCCGTCGCGTTGTGGCAGGGCCGATCGTCCGTCGTCCGGTGATCTATCGTCGTCCGGTCGTCTACGCAGCCCCCGCTCCCGTGGTCTACGGCCCGACCGTGAGCGTTGGCATTGGCGGTTACTACGGTTGGTAGGCAGCACTCGCAGAACTTAACTTCCCCATTCCTGCTAGCTCATTTGAGCTAGCAGGTTTTTTATGCGCTCTACCTACGATTACCTATCCATTCGGAATAATCCTCAATCTTGCACACTGCCCATTCCGATGACAACGAGCAGCGGCCATTGTCTTGCTTGAGGCGCGGCCATGTGCAATCAAACTCCCAATGACGGCCAAGTCAGCCATGCTGGTTATCATCAGCGACCTCCACCTCACCGATGGCACCAGTGGCGAGACGATCTCGCCCGGAGCCTTCTCGTTGCTGAGCGAACGCTTGGTCGACCTTGGCTTCTCCGCATCGCAACGGCGCGATGGTTCTTATCGGCCGATTGAACACGTCGATCTGGTTCTGCTGGGCGACGTCCTCGACGTGATTCGCTCGACGCAGTGGCTTGGTGGCACGGCACGGCCGTGGGACGATGTCAAATCGTCGGCGATGTTCGACATGGTCAGCAAGATCAGCGGCGACATCCTGCAGCACAACACCGCGGCCTTGGCGGAATTCCGCACGCTGCAACAACAGGGCATCACTTTGCCCACCGCTACGAATGCGGGTCGTCCGGCGCTCGACGCGAAACAAGCCGTGCCCGTGCGAATTCACTACATGATCGGCAATCACGATTGGTTCTATCACTTGCCCGGCGAAAACTACAATCACCTGCGTCGCCAGCTCGTCACGCATCTGGGCCTCACGACCTACGCCGACGCGCCGTTCCCCCATGAGATTTGGGAGAGCAACGAGTTGGTACAAGTCATGCGTCGGCACAAGGTCTTCGCACGGCACGGCGACGTCTACGATCCGTTCAACTACGAAGGCGACCGCAACGCCAGCAGTCTGGGCGATGTGATCGTCGTCGAGCTGCTCAATCGCTTTGGTGTGCAGGTACAACAACAGCTGGGCGACGACTTGCCCGCTGCGGCACTGGAGGGCCTGCGAGAGATCGACAACATTCGTCCCCTGCTGCTGATCCCCGTCTGGATCGAAGGCCTGCTGGAGCGCTGCTGCCCAGAACCTGCGATTCGCAAAGAAGTGAAGAAGGTGTGGGACGAGTTGGCGGACGAGTTCTTGGAGCATCCGTTCGTCCAACATCGTGACACGTGGTGCCCCGTTGATATCGTTGACGGTTTGCAGAAGGCGCTGAAGTTCAGTCGGCGGCTTTCGGTCGGCTGGGCAAGTTGGATCGCGCAGTGGATCGCCGAGTTGCGTGGAGCCAGCAGCGAGTCGTTCTACCAGCACGCTCTCACCGAGCAGGACTTCCGCAACCGGCGGGCCAAGCACATTGTCTATGGCCACACGCATCACCCCGAAATCGTGCCGCTCGATGCGAGTCATGCTGATGGTTATGTCTTGCATCAAGCCTACTTCAACTCCGGTACTTGGCGTCGGGTCCATCAGCAAACCAAATTCGCCCCGCGTGAGCATGAGTTCATTGCTTCCGATACATTGACGTACATCGCGTTTTTCAAGGACGACGAACGCAAAGGACGGCCTTACGAAACCTGGTCTGGCACTCTAGGATTGAATCCACTGGCGAAACCGAAGTATCGCCTTGATCAGGCCCACGCCACCGAACGACAGCCGCATGTCCGCAGCCAGCCGCTTTCGACACCAAGTGTACCGGTCCGAGCGCCCCACTTCGCCGTGCCACTTGCTCCCAGCAATAGCGCCGGTCGACCCCCTGTCGGCTGAGTTCGACCACGAACTCGCACGGGCGGGCCAAGCCTTTGCCTCGGCAGATGTCTCGGCGATCTATTGCGTCCACGGCACCTTCGTCGGTAACGATGCCTTCGGTCTGCTGACCGAGTTGTCTCGCTTTGCGCCAAAACTCAGCCAACGCTGCAGCCAGTTGGGTAAGCGGGTCATCGATTTCGTGGCGCGTGATGCGGGCAACTACACACGCGAATTCACGCAGTTGTTGCAAGATCGGTTGCAGCGTGGTGCTGGCCGTACCATCCCGGCGCGGTTGTTCAACTGGTCGAGCCAAAATAACCACATCGCCCGTGCCGACGGTGCGATTCGCCTGCTTGCCGAGTTGGCGGAACTCGCGGAGCAGGACGACTCGGGGCAGGCGTCGCGAGTTCAGCTCTGGAGCCACAGCCATGGGGGCAACGTGCTGGCTTTGCTCAGCCAACTGCTGGGAGCGGATCGCGACACACAAGCGGAGTTCTTCGCTGCCGCCAAACCGTTCTACCGTGCTTGCCTGCGGCAACGGGTCGACATGCCAGACTGGCAACGCGTGCAGGAACTGCTGGAAGATGCTGACCATCCGGTGCACAACCTGCAACTCGACATGGTGACGTTCGGCACGCCGATTCGCTACGGCTGGAACTCCGACGGTTATGCGAACCTGCTGCATTTCATTCACCATCGCCCGCCGCCGCACGGCGAAGCGCATCAAGCGCCGATTCCGCTGAGTCCGTGGCGCGCTTGCAAAGCCGTGGACGGTGATTACGTGCAACAGATCGGCATCTCGGGAACCAACTTCATACCGCTGCCAATCGCGGTGCGGACGTTGCTCGCGGACTGGCGGCTCGACGCGTGGTTGGAAGCAGACGTGGCGCATGAGAATATCATTGCCCGCCTGCGCCACGGGACACGTGTGCCCGACGAAGGCACAACGCTGTTGGTCGATTATGCGAAGATCGATCCGTGGCTGCATCGACATATCGCCGGGCACGGACTCTACACGAAAGCTCGCTGGCTGCCGTTCCATTGCCAGGAAATCGCACAACGGTTTTACGGCGCCCAATGGGAGGCAACCTCGTCCGATGACTGATTTCGTGCTGCTGTCGACCACCGCCGGTGCCTCCGAAGAGGCAGAGCGCATTGCAACCTCACTGGTCGAACAGCGTCTGGCTGCGTGCGTACAGATCATTCCGCAAGTGCGTAGCGTGTACCGTTGGGAAGACAAGATCGAACAATCCGACGAATGGCTATGCCTGGTGAAGACGCGGCGGTCGCTCATCCAACAAGTCGAGGCGGAAATCTCTCGACTGCACTCGTACGATTGTCCGGAAGTTGTCGTTGTGCCCATCGATGCGGCTAGCGAAAGTTATCTCCATTGGTTGGATTCGGAGTTAGCAACGTAGGCACACGTGTCATTCTCCACCGGCACCCTCTTGCTGATGATGCGGGCTGGTCTCGTAATGCATGCGTAACACCTCGGCTGCGAAGTCGTTGGTCCGCGAATGCCAAACCAGGTGGGCATGATTGCCCTGCGCATTGTCATACTCCAAGACGAACGTGGGCCCGTGCAAACGGAAGTAGTGGTTTTCTTCAGGATCCACACTACCCGCCCAGGCGAAGTAAATCTTCTCTACACCTGCTTCACGTACCTTGCTGATCTCCGCGGCTGCCAGCTGCGACCGCAAGTGTCGCAGAAAACTGAAGACCATTTGGCTCAGCACCGCACGCTGGCGCTTCGTCATCTCCGATGCTACGATCCCTTCGGGCTTGGCCGCATCGATAGGCTGACCGGGCGTGGTCAGTACGTCGCGCGGAGCCTCAGAGCTGATGATCACTTGCTTCTTTTGCTGCTTCGTAAATAGCGACATCAGCCGTCGTGCTTGATCTTCTTCGTGACCCAAAGCACGCAGGCCAATTCGCGAACCCACACGAACTTCTGCAGGATTGGAACCCATAAAGATTGGTGCCGCGCTGGCCACAACGCCGTCGACCGAGGTAAAACTCAGCGACAAATGGTGTCCTTCGACTCGCCAGCCCCACGGTTGGTCGTCGGTCGGATCACCGAAAAAGGCGAACCAGTACTTTTCTGGATCGCGCACGCTGTTGACGTTCTCTCGATCGGCTTCCAACAAACGCAGCACTTGCTCCAATGACATGATGGTCGTCGCCTTGAGGTAGCCCTTTTCGCTCAAGACGGACCGCATCAGCACGCGGGCGGCGCGGCGCTGCGGGAGCGTCATCTCCTTGAAGCTCACACCGATGCGATCTTTGGGAATAAAGTGCCAGTCGGTTCGCTCACTGCCCTCGAACTCAAACGTCGCCTGCTGCCTGAGCTCCTCATCAAGACTTTCCAAAAAGTCAATCGCCGCTTCACGCATCTCGCTGTTCACACGCGCAAGCGGCCCTTCCTTCGCTGCCACTTGGCCGCTGAGCAGCAACAGACACACGATCGTCAATCCGCTACGGTATCTCAAAGCATCGAACGTCATCGATTATCTCCTGGGTCAAGGGACGGTAATCCCTGGCGACATTGCATTCTTGGAAAACATTCTTTTGCGTTTTCTTCGCCGATGGTTTCTCTACATCTGTTTTTCGGACACACCAATGCGATTCAAAATGTTCCTCGTGTCCGAAAACTACTCGCTCGCTCAACAACCGAAGCTGCGTTTTGCCCTGGTATGGCAGTATTCACGCCGCGCTCACACCGTCTTGCATGTCGGATTATTCGGACTTTCGTACTCAGAAGTGTCCGATAATTATGTTCCGCATCGTCGAGCAAACACTAACATACTAGCAGCAAAGGTACTTTCGAGACGCCATTGTCGTTGTCCAAAAAGTCTTCACCTGCCGCGCGCGGCGCGCACTGTCGGCGTCGAAACTAGCGTACAGCAAGCCTAATTGTGCAGATCAGCCGGGCCAATGCGAGCACAATTTTTGGGCCAATTCGCGAGGAGCAGCGCAACAGGGTCATCTGAACGTGACCCGGGCCTCGCCGTGGTTTAGGCGATCGTGTCGGCCGAAGGCTGACTTCGTCTCGATTGGGACGACAGTCGATGGGCCGAAGATCAAGACGGCCTTGCTACTGCGGGCGCATCAGCGTCATCGTGACACTGGTTTAGATTACACAAGCAGTGCGTAACAGCTGACTAAGCAACTGTTCTAATTACTCAACGAGCTGAAGTTTCGGAAGTTGAACTGTCCGTTGGCGAACTGCGGGAAGAGGGCGTAGAGCCCGTTGGTGAAGTAGCGGTCGATGATTTCGTCGGTCGCTTGGATGGGCGTTTTCGGCACGACGACGATATCGGAGTCGTTGAGCCAAATCTCATCGGCAGGTACGGGGCGCCGTCCGTAGAGTGCGCCACGGACGTCAACCATCGTGGCCATCAAACGCCAGTCGTCACCGCGTCGGAATACTACCACCTGGCGAAGGTTCGCGCCGACGTTCCAACCACCGCCCAAGGCAATCGCGCCCATCAGCGTGGTCGGCCCAGTCAGCTCGAACCGCCCGGGCTGCTGCACTTCGCCCAACACATAGACGAATCGTTGCGCACGTTGTTCTAGTACCGGCGTCACATCCACTCCGGGGATGGTGGCATCGTAACGCGCGTCGATCTCGCGCTGCAGCTCATCCAGCGTTAACCCTTGGGCGCAGATCGTGCCCAGACCGGGCAGATAGATCTTGCCGGCCGGTGTGATGCGCACCGAAAGCTGCTGACCACCAATACCCTGACGGGCATCGACCGAGGCGAGCAGATCCTGCAGTTTGGTATTCACAAGCAGCGGCGTCACGGTGATTGCCGGCACCGTGTAGAACTTCTTGTAACGCTCTTCGAGATGTTCGCGCAGGCCATCAATGGTCATCCGCGCCGCCCGCACCTGCCCCAACAGCGGCAGACTAATCGATCCATCGGGTTGCACGACCAGATCGCGTCCGATGTTGTCGTCTTCACTCGCCGCATCTCTGCTGTTGCTGGTTTGGGTGTCGCCGGTGAGTGATTCGACGCGTATCGTATCTCCCACTTGAATCTCGTAGGGCCGCGAAGTCTCTTCGCGCGTCAAGCGAAATGTGAACGCAATTTGATCGTCCACGCGCAGCCGGTATTCGGGCACATGGGCCGTACGGGCATGTCCGACATACTCGCCCTGGGCGTACGATTGCCAGTCGACACAGTAGTTGCGGTGCTTCCAGCCGACTTCGCCTTTGCCGCAGCCAGCCATGCTATCCACGGCCCAGATCGGGTGTGGGGCAGCCGGATTGCAGCAGCCAACGTGCTGAGTTTGCCCTGAGGCACCGCTGGCCATCATCAAGACGGTCAGCAGCAACAGCGGAGTCAAGAACTTAGGAGTGGCAAGCGTCATGTAAACAGACCTTCGTAGACTCGTGGGCTGAGCTAGCGACGAATCGCTCTTGGCATGGGCTGGCGGCTGCCTGGGAGTGGCACCTGGTTGTTGACCGGTTGGACGCGCGAATTGCTCGGCAACTGTGCTGTCGTTCGACGATGCGTTTGGACTCTAGTTTGGGCGAACTGCTGCGGCGAAACCCATTGCACATTGTCGGTGCCGGTGGCTCCTTGTTGACTCAGTTGCTGGGCGTACTCTCGGTTGGCGATCGCTTGCGTGCCGTGGCCCAACTGCTCCTGCACAAGGGCGAGGTTCTTTAGCACGACTGCGTTCGGGTCGCGAGTCGCCACTTGTCGGAGCAGCTGATGCGCTTCGGAGTAGTGTCCGGAGGTCGCCAACAGGACACCCAATTCGTGGGCGGCAAGATGGTTTTGGTTATGGGCCAACAGGGCCGCTTGTTGGAACGCGATCGCGCTCCGATCGGCCAACTGGTTCTGTTCAGGCTCCGCCTTGCCTAGCTGACGATGTAGTTTTCCTAACGCATGCAATGCCATCGATCCCGCCGGCTCGCCCGCCACCGAGAGTGCCAGCTGCAACTGAGCATAACGCAGGTAACGATCCATCATCAGGCTCGGGAGCACCTTCGACGCTCCCGCTTGCTCGGCGATCGGTGTGCGGTGCGAAGCGCACAAGGTCTGCATATCGAGTTCTGCTTCGAGTTGGGTTCCGCGCGGGGCGAAGTCTTCGGCCTCGCGAAGCGCACGGAGACCGGCGGCAAGTGCCGTCGTCCGTTCGGCGGTTGCCCGCTGTGCATCCTTGGCTTGAGAGATCATTCGCAACACTTCCACCAGTTCTTTGCGAGCGACATAAAGTGAGCCGCGATTCGCCAGGGCATAGGCTGCTTGGATTTTCGTTTTGGCCAGCTCGTCGATCCGACGATCGGTCGGAGCACCTGTCGTTGCTGCTGACGCTTCCTGCAACAGGGCTTTGAGCACCCGCTCCTGCTGAGAAAGTCGTTCCAAGGCAGGGACCTGGGCCAATCTGACTTGGGGCTGACTGATGCGCCTCACGACAATCGATCGGGAGGCTGCTGACCGAGGCTCCGCCAACGCCACGCGCTGAGGTTCGGGTGACTCAACCTGTTGCGAGCCCTCGATTTCGATTGGTCGGGGCGGCAGAAGCTGTGCGACGAACAGCTCTTCGCTCGCCTTGGATTCGGCGGCCGAGCCGCCTTCGTCATCTGCCGTGTCGAGCGCTGGCAGCGGAACTAATGCATCGACGGGGGGCAGCAAAACCACATCGGGAGCTTGGTCGGTCACGTTTCGATGGGCCTGGTCAGGGAACTCCCACAGCTGCCGGCCCGCGGTTGGAGAGCCACACGCCTGACTGGCGCCAGTAGCAACGCCAACCAGCGCGGAGATGGCAAGCGAGATCAGACACGCGGAGAATCGCCAATAGCTTCTCGCGTTCGCGCGGCGATGCATCCTGCGTCCGAACAACATCGACTCCCCTTCCCTAGGTGATTCAACTAACGCCACCGGCTTCGTGCCAGCTGCGCACATCTGGTGCAGTGCCGAGCGAGAGCCTGCAGTTTCAGCTTCGACCCGCGTGGGGAGTCGGAATCAGCAAAACCGCTATCGTCCGATCGATACGCACAGCCGGAGGCTGACACAATCGCCACAGCCGGCAAGGTCTGTGCTAGCACGATGCCCGGCGGACAGCGATCGCCATGTAAATTTTCTGGGCGTCGTCGCGGTCTGCTAGAACATGCGTGTCTGGTAGCTACCCGTGACGGGAAACGCGTTGAACCCTTCCGCCCGCAGATGCTCCACGAATTCCCGCGGCCCGTGCGTGCAATAGACCGAGTCAGCGCCGACACGTTGGACGGTTTCTATCAGCTGATCGAAATCCGCGTGGTCGGACAGTGGCAGCGCATGGTCGACCTTCTGGCGATACTTGGTAGCCGAGTCCATCGCCCAGCCTGTCACGGCGATGCTCACCGGGTCGGCAATCCCCGCCAGGCGAAATTGCTTCATTCCGCGCGGCAGCGTGACGAGCGCACTGCCCGGTTGCCAGTTGCCTCGATATTCCGTCACATCGCCTAGGTCGACACCACAGGCTTGATAAACTTCGCTGACCGCGTAGGTCATGGGATGCTGCTGGACGGGCATCCCCGCGTCGGTGAGCAGCTTCGTGACTTCCTGAGCCTTGCCTAGTGCATAGGCGTGAATCACGGGCGTGCGGCCAGCGGCCAGGATCGTGCGGACGAGATCGAGCAGCTCGTCGATCACCTCTTCGCGCGGCGGCAGGCGATACTTGGGTTTGCCGAACGTGCTCTCCATGACCAATATATCAGCGATTGGTAGTTCGGCTGCCGCGCTGGTCGCAGACGGACCGAGCTTGAAGTCGCCCGTATAGAGCAGCGATTGCTCATCGCTTTCGGCCAGCAGCATGGCGGAGCCCAGACAATGCCCGG
>JANQQA010000265.1 GCA_028285205.1 Bythopirellula sp.
CCCCCGTTTTTTTATGCGCCGACCCCGTGGGTGCCCTGCACCTCACCTCCTCAAGTTCTTCTCTCGCGGTCCGCACAATACTGTTGCCACCACGGCACGACCCCAGTTTTGCACAGCGACGGAAAACCATTTTCGTCGAGCAAAACTACTCGCCGCACCTCGATTTTTACCGCTTCTGGCCGCCAATTAGCGCAAGCAGAACTCACCAACAACAAAGCGCAAAGCACCAAGCACTAAACACAAACCCCCAACCCTCTGGCCCATTTTCAGCAACGATCTTTTGGGCCATAACAAATAGGCCAACGGCACTAGCCGCGGGCAAAGAGCAACCGTAGGGTCCGCTGTGCGGGCCTTGAGTACATGATACCGTCCATGCTCGTGACTCTTACCCACTGGACAACTCACCAGTTCGCGCGTTAGCAGTATCAAGGCAAGGCACATATTGGGGCAACTCAGATTGGCTGCAAGCCTCCCTGGCGCAGCTTCGCGCAAGCGTTAGAGAGGTGAAACCGGTGCCTAGGATGACTTCGTGGCGGTTGTAGGCTATCGCCAACCAGTGGCAACTGGTGGTAAACTATGGAGCAAGCCAGTTCATCTGCCCACGGAACCAACCAGTCTACGGTCTCGAATTGAACGACGGCACCTCCGATTTCCGCCGAGAAGCTATCCTGGCATCGTCTGCGATCGCGACGATCGGCTCCGATCTTCCACTCGACCGATCCGTTTGCCTTGCCAATAGCCTGGGCTCCTCTGACCCCTTCAAATGGTTCGGCCGCTTCGTACTGCTGCGGTTCGTCGTTGGGATCGGGCTACTTGTGGCGGGCGGGCTGTCAGTTTCGCAGAGCAAGCATCAAGAAAATAGCACACCCACGGTAATCGGGGGCTTCGCTTGCACAGTCGGTGGAATCACGATCCTTATTTCCAATTCGATCTTTCAACGACGATTCGCCCGCCGCATGATTGGGCTTCGATACGATGATCTCGTCGGATTATCAACAGGTTTCGCGCCCCTATGCGTTGAGGTCGAAGACGCGAGTTCCTTTGACAAGCTCAAGTTAGTTTCCGAGGATGTCGGCTATTTGGGCCTAGACAATCGCAATCAGCGTGTGATCATCGAGGGCGTCCGTTGCCGCTATTCCATTCACGCTGCAGATGTGGTGGAAATTGAGCAAATCGAAGGTGCCTCCTTATCCGCGACGAAACTGAGTTACTGGATCGGGGATGTCACACTTTCCATCGCGGTGAAGTCAGGCAGCATCTGGCACGAGGTCAAGAGACAGCTTGGCGTGTCCAAAGATCCATTAATCGATAGGCTGCGCAAGACACTTGAGTTCTAGCTCGTTTGGTGCTTGCCTTGCGAAAAGGAACGCTCTGCCCGCGCGAAAGCACTTCGAGCAACCGATGAGGGGCTCTGCAGCCGAGTTGCGGTATTGATCTGTAAGACCTAAGCAGGGCTACTTTCAACGGACGTGAGGCAGATTTATGAGAGCGTTTCTGGCAGCAACCATCGTCACTCTATGCTTAGCAATCCCGGCCACGGGCGAGATCATCCTCGACGAATTTCTGGTCGACGCGTCGACGGAGAGTCCGCTGATGGTGAACGACTTCGTCGATTCTCAGAACGTGGGAGAGCTTGACGCATCGCGTCAGATCCGAATCTTTGGCTCGACGACCCACCCAACGGGCACGCTCGACATCGATGGGACAACCAACTCGGTGCTGACCGCCGATCTGGTCACGACAAGCCCCAGAGACCGGGCGCAAATCCTCTTCCAGTCATGGTACGACTTCGACATCACTGATCTTACCGAAGGCGGCCAGAACGACGCGATCCTGATTGACTTCCTCAGCACGAGCACCAATGGCACGCCGCTGTCGACACGAGCGTTCATCGGTCGCGCGAACACGACGGTCGCGACGCCGATCTCTGACCAACCGTTTACCCTGGTCATTCCTTTCGTAGAACTCGGCACCAGCTTCAGCAGCGTCTCTTCACTGAACTTTAGCTTCTCGACGCCCGAACCAGGCGGCGGTGCCGACTTCGACCTGTTCGTGGAAATTGATCGCATCCGTGTCGGGCGAATACCGGAGCCTGCGGCCCTCTGCCTGCTGACGATTGCCGGGATGTGCGTCGTGGGGCAGCGCCATCGATAGCATCATCTTCAAACGCGGGCGTAATCGGCTCGGTTGCACCACGACTGGCGGAAAGTGAGATCGTCACACACAGAGTGGCAATCGGCACGGGGCAGGTTGCTTTCTGCGCGGGCTGCGACAGCGTACAATCGCGGAACGCAGTAGTAACCAACTCTCGATCGCTTGTGCCGGCTGACGTTCCGCGATGAAAAACTCACTTTCCCACCGCTGGGACGTGACGACCGCTGAGGCGCGTGAAATCCAAAACCGACTGCGATCATGCGTTCGTCGGCGTGGCACGCCGCGTCGCATCAAGCACGTGGCGGGCGTCGACATCAGCATCCGCGGCGAGCGCGCGATTGCGGCGGTGCCGGTGTTGCGATTCGACGATTTGGAAATTGTCGATCTGGCGATCGTCGAGCAGAAGGTACCGTTTCCCTACGTGCCGGGGTATCTGTCATTCCGCGAATGCCCGTCAATCTTGGCGGCGATGGAAGAATTGAAGGTGAAGCCCGACCTGATTTTGGTGGACGGGCAGGGCGTGGCGCATCCGCGGCGGTGCGGACTTGCTTCGCACTTGGGCGTGTTGCTCGACACACCGACGATTGGCTGCGCGAAGACGCGGTTCATTGGCACCCACGATGAGCCCGCCGACGAAGCCGGTTCGTACACCGACCTGTGGGACCACGATCAAGACGGCAACGACGAACTGATCGGCGCCGTCCTGCGCACGCGCGACAACGTAAAACCGCTGTACATCTCCGTCGGCCACAAACTCGACCTCCCCACAGCGATCGACTTGGTGCTTGCCTGTGGTGGCGGCTATCGATTGCCAGAGCCAACGCGCCTGGCGCATCAGGCCGCCGGTGGGACGTTGCGTTGGCCTGGGTAGAATAATTTGGCCACGAAAAACACATAACACACAAGAAGCTACGATATAAATCAGGAGGAAACAGGGAAAACGGAGTGCGCGCAACTCATGTTCTTAGATTTTTCCTCCGTTCACTCTGTTGCCTCCTGCTCCTAGTCTTTTTGCAATCAACTCTTGTGCCGCTTGTGTTCTTCGTGGCCACATCCTGAAACTCGCGTCCCTACTCCAAGCTAACGCGCCAGCGGAAGAACAAGATCGCCACAAAGTCGTAGACCGTGTGCGCCACAATGGGGGCGACCAAGTCGTCGTGCTCCATCGCCAGCCAGCCGAAGTAAAAGCCGATGATGGTGGCGATCAGGAAATAGCCGGTCGACATTGCATGGGCCAAGCCGAACAGCAGGCTGACAACCGCCAGCGCGATCCAGGGATTGGTCCAGCTGGCAAACCAGGGCTGCAGCGCGCCGCGAAACAGCACTTCCTCGCCTACGCCTGCGGCAATGCTCACCATCGCGATGTCCAGCACGCTGCCGTCGGCGAACAGCTCCTTGACCATCAACTCGACCTGCTGCCTGATTTCGACGATCGGCCCCCACTGGCTCACACTTACCAGCGCCAGCATCACGAACATGGGCAGCGTGGCCATTAGCCCCCTTTCGACGTCGGTCTGGGTCAGCTGCAATCGCTCGGACAGAGAGATCCCCGCCAGCCAGGCGAAGGCCAAGCCGACGAATCCCAAGCCCGACTCGAACAGGACACCGAAGGCGAAAGCCTGACCTTTTTGCTGCATTTTGGCTCTTTCTTGCGACTCGGGAGCGAATTGGTGGCCGGTGAGCACCTTGACGATTCGCCGGTGGACAACTACCTTGATTGGTTCGATTTCTCTCGCTGAGCCCCGTACTGCCGATTCTTTTCGCCACAAAGCTGGCCAGCACGGATTCGACGAACTCAACCAACCGGTCCACAAGACGCATCACCATAACACAATACTAGAGGAACGTTTTAACGATGGCTAAGAAAGCTTCTCGAGCCCCGAAGATGGTTTACTACTTTGGCCAAACAAAAACCGAAGGCAAAGACGGCCAAAAACAACTGCTGGGTGGCAAGGGAGTGAACCTAGCCGGCATGACCAGAATCGGCCTGCCCGTGCCTCCCGGCTTCACGATCACTACCGAAGTCTGCGACTTGTACTACAAGAACAAGAAGAAGCTTCCCGCCGGCCTGATGGATGCGGTCCACAAGAACGTCAAGATGCTGGAAAAGGAGCTGGGCAAAAAATTTGGTGACACGAAGATGCCGCTACTCGTCTCGGTGCGTTCCGGGGCGGCGATCTCGATGCCTGGCATGATGAACACGATTCTCAACCTGGGCCTCAACGACGAGTCGGTCACCGGACTGGCCAATGGCACCGGCAACGAGCGCTTCGCTTACGACTCTTATCGTCGTTTGATCAACATGTTCGGCGACGTGGTCTGCGGTGTCGATCACGAGTACTTCGAGCACGCGTTCGATAAGATCAAGGCCAAGTATCGAGCCGAAACCGACAACGACGTACCATTAGAAGGCATGATCGCGCTGTGCGAGTCGTATAAGAAAGTGTTCAAGAAACACTACGGCAAGCCGTTCCCACAAGATCCTCTGAAACAACTAGAGCTGGCGATCGAGGCGGTGTTCGCCAGCTGGATGCAAGCGCGTGCGGTTCGTTACCGCCAGGTCGAGAACATCACCGGCCTGCTCGGGACCGCGGTGAACGTGCAGTCGATGGTGTTTGGCAACATGGGCGAAGACTCGGGCACCGGCGTCGCGTTCACGCGTGACCCTTCCACCGGCACCAACAAGTTTTACGGCGAATTCCTCATCAACGCGCAAGGCGAGGATGTGGTGGCGGGCATTCGTACGCCGCAGCCGGTCGCACAGATGGCTAAATGGAACAAAAAGGTCTACGACCAATTGCTGAAGATCAAGGACAAGCTCGAAAAGCACTACCGCGACGTGCAAGACATAGAGTTCACGATCGAAAAAGGCCAGCTCTTCATGCTGCAAACGCGCAACGGCAAGCGGACGGGGGCGGCTGCGGTGAAAATCGCCTGCGACATGGTCAAGGAGAAGCTGATCACCGAGAAGGAAGGAGTGCTGAGAATTCCCGCTGGCGACCTTACGCAACTGCTGCTCCCCAGTTTCAGTCCGGCAGCTAAGGGCAAAGCCAAGAACAACGGCAATCTGCTGACCGTGGGACTTCCCGCATCGCCGGGCGCAGCGTTTGGCAAGCTAGCCTTCACGGCGGCTGAGGCGGTCGATCGCACGCACGAAGGCGAACAGGTCCTACTCGTTCGCAAGGAAACCAATCCCGAGGACATCGACGGTATGCACTCGGCTGCAGGAATTCTGACCAGCACCGGCGGCATGACGAGTCACGCGGCGGTAGTTGCCCGCGGCTGGGGCCGTTGCTGCGTCGCCGGAGCCGGCGAGATCCAAATCGACGAGAAGGGTCGCAAGATCAAGGTGGGCGGTAAAACGTTTACGCACAAGGACGTCATCTCGATCGACGGCTCCACAGGTGAAGTGATGGCCGGCGAAATCGAAACGCAGACGCCCACGTTGGGAGGCAACTTCGGAACCGTGATGAAGTGGGCCGACAAGCACGGCAAGATGGCCGTTCGCACCAATGCCGACACGCCCGAAGACGCCAAGCGTGCTCGCAAGTTCGGAGCCCAGGGCATCGGCCTGTGCCGCACCGAGCACATGTTCTTCGAGGGCGATCGCATTCTCGCGATGCGAGAGATGATCCTCGCCGAGAACGAAACGGACCGCAAAGCGGCACTGAAAAAGCTGCTGCCGGTGCAGCGCAAGGACTTCATCGGGATCTTCACCGCGATGAAGGGCCTGCCAGTGACGATTCGGTTGCTTGATCCGCCACTACACGAGTTCTTGCCACACGACGACAAGAGCCAAGCCGAGATGGCCAGCCGTCTCGGTGTGAAACGCTCGGTGGTCAAGAATCGCGTGCTCGCCTTGCACGAAGCCAATCCGATGCTCGGACATCGCGGCTGCCGGTTGGCGGTCACCTATCCCGAGATCCTCGATATGCAAGCCACCGCGATCACCGAAGCCGTGATCGCCTGCAAGCAGAAGAAGGTCGACGCGCAGGCCGAGATCATGATTCCGCTGGTCGGCACGGCCAATGAGCTGAAGCTGCTCGGCGATCGGGTGCGACAAGTGATCGAGGAAGTGAAGGCCGCCAAGAAGTTCAGTGGCAAGCTCAACATCCTTGTTGGCACGATGATCGAGATTCCGCGTGCCGCGCTGACCGCCGATCAGGTGGGCGAACACGCCGACTTCTTCAGCTTCGGTACCAACGACCTCACGCAGATGACGTTCGGCTACAGCCGCGACGACATCAATACCTTCCTGCCGGATTATCTCAATGAAGAAATCCTGCCGCGCGACCCGTTCCAAACGCTCGACTCAACGGGCGTTGGCCAGCTGGTCGAAATGGGCGTCAAAAAGGGCCGCTCGTCCAAGAGCAAGCTGAAGTGCGGCATCTGCGGCGAGCATGGCGGCGACCCCGAGTCGATCCGTTTCTGCCACACCGTGGGACTGGACTACGTCTCCTGCAGCCCATTCCGCGTACCAATTGCGAGATTGGCAGCCGCGCAGGCAGCACTGAGCGCGTAGCGCTAAGGACGACCGACAACCATCAAAGCCTCGGGATCGCTCCCGAGGCTTTTTTTATGCGCGAGCGCATTCCGACCCTCTGACGCTCTGCCGGAACGGCAGCTAACTGGCTCAGTGGCAAGGACTTAGTGTGCATCGCGCTCCTCCATCCCCCGATATGTGCGCACTACCACAATGCGCATGCACAGCATGTGCTTTAGTGGGTGACGCCGCGAACCAAGTCGCGATTCTAGCGACGCCGTACTGCCTCAGCACAGCGACCAACCCATTGCCTCCAATCAACGTAAGCATCCCACATTACTTAAACGACCCATGTGTGATAAAACTAACATGTACCGCATTTGGTGTTTTCTACTTTTTGAGATTGATGTCAGTCGAGTTCTTGCTGCTCGTTGGTTGGAGCATCTGAGTTGGCAACGCGACTTGAAGAAGGCCATCTATGAGAACCCCGCAGCACCGTCGCGAATTCGGGGAGTTGCCCTCCGGTTGCGAGATCTTCGCGAGTCAGATCTCGATGCCTCCGGAGGCGATGGCGCGCGCGGAGCAGTTCGCTTACGAGTTTGGTGAGACCTACGATTCGTACCTTGCCACTGAGGACGACCGTCAGTACTTCTGGTCGCCGCAACGTCGGGGGGTCATTGGCTTCGTCCGTTGGGGCCGCGTGCTCAATGTTTTGGGCGGGCTGCTCGCCCCACCTGAGCATCGAGAGGAACTGCTCCGGAAGTTCATTGAGTTTGTCGACAGCAACGGCCTGACAGTCAACTTTTTCAACATTGGACGTCTGGAAAAGCAACTCTTCCAGAAGTTTGGTTTCCAGATCAACAAGTGCGCGGAAGAATTGATTGTGCGTCTCGACCGCGTCAACTGGCAAGGCAAGTCATACCAGTGGCTCCGTCGACAGGAGAACTACTGCGTCCGGCGTCAGCTGCGTGTTGAGGAAATCAAGCCAGATGATGATCCAAAGCGTTATCGTGAGTGGATCGTGCCTCAGTTGGAGGAAGTGAATCGTGAGCACTTATCTGGGACGTTGCACGCGCGGGAACTGCAATTCTTTGAAGGACGCTGGGATCCATGGGCGTTGCGAAGACGTCGACTGTTTGTGACGGTGGAGGGCGATCGAATCGTTGCCTTCCTGGTTTGCAATCCGGCGCTCAGTGGCGACCTGTGGGCGGTGGAGATTTATCGCCGTCGGGCGGATTCCCCACGGGGAGTGATACCTTACAGCATCCTCCAAATCATGCGGCAGCTGAAAGACGAAGGCGTCCCCTACGCGTCACTCTCCAGCGTGCCGTTCATGCGTTGTGGACCGCCGATCAAGAACGATGACCTCCGCTTTCAAGGTGCCTGTCAGATCTTTTGGAACGCCATGAACTGGCTGTTCGATGTGCAGGGCATTTACCACTTCAAGAGCCGATTTCGGCCCGACTATCGGGAGATGTCTGTGGCCGCTTATCCGCGCATGTCGATCCTGTCGATGTACTCGATGGGCGCCGTCTGGGGCGTGTTTCGCGTTCCGCCACTTAGGCTCGCGCGACACGTGGCGCAGTTTTGGAGAAGTCGTGGCGAGCGCAAGAGCCTCGCGTTCCCCGCATCGCGACCCGAGCGAAAGATCCGCGATCTTCATCGCACGAAGAGGCCGCTCGAGTTGCCGGCGTACGCACACGAGAGCCCTGATCGTGAGGAACTTGAAGCCCCGGTTGAGGTTCCTGTTCACGCGAACGACAGGCAGGCGACCACTATCGCGTTGCGAAACGTCGCCAGTCCGGCTTATCCGATCCGGACGGAGCCACATTGAACGTCTGCGGGTGGTCGCCGCTGAAGTCGGCCATGGCATGGATCAATTCTGCTTCCCGCTCGATCGCCGCCTGCCGGTCGATTTTGCCCGGCCCGCGTCTCGGGGGCCTACCAGCGACGCACCCAACCACTGATACGGTCGTGTACTCCAAGGCAAAGTCGCGGCTGGCATCAGCCATCAGACGATGATCGGCTGCGGTGGCTGCCAAAATCTGCCGGTGAACTTCGGCGTCCTCCGGATCGTGATTCCCCACATAGACAAGCGCGCCAATGCCGCCGCGGCTCGGCAACGCGGTGAACACCATTGCTTCCGCAGCGCGGTGCAGGTTCTGATAGTTGCCATCCAATTCTGCCAGCGAGACCTTCACACCTTGTCCCGTGTTAAGGAAGTCTTCCTCGCCACGACCGATCCAAACGAGATTGTCGCCGACCACTCGAACCAAATCGCCGGTCTCGAACCACTCGCCAAAGTCGGCCTGCCCCAAGTATCCGCGTGAGGCGAATGGCGCGGAGACAAACAACCGCCCCAATTGTTGCTCAGCATCAACGTAGCGCACCCCGACCGTGACCCCGGGCAACGGGCAACCGAGGGCTCCGCGCACCGCTTGAGACTCGCAGAGCAGCGTGTTGAGCACCTGTTGCAATTCGGTCATGCCAAAGGCATTGGCAACGCGAGTTTCAGGAGGCAGCAAACGCTGAACGTCGACCGCGGCTGCACCGCTGGAAACGATCGTCTGCAACGAACTAAGGGCCGTGCGGACACGTTCGACGGACGAGGCAAGCAGACCAAGGTCGCCCAAATAGGCTGGGCCGCATGTGATGTGTTGGGGCGTGCATCTCTCCAACAGTCGGACGTATTTCTTCGGTTTCTCTTCCAACAGTTCGGTTTGGGCCAGCAATGTCGGCTGGCGGTTCCAGATGGCGTGAACCACGTTTCGGAAACCCATCGAGTGCGACAATGCCGGGCAGAGCGATCGGCCCCCAGTGACGGACTCCGCCATGAGGCCCGCTACATTCCAGGCTTCGGCGACTCTCAACAAGGCCAAGTCGGTATAGCGGGCCAACTTGGGCTGCCCGGTGCTGCCAGACGTGCTGAGGACAAGCACTTCGCGCTCGGGGGCTTCGAAACTGTCGTCCGCGAACGACAAAGGTTCGTCATCAGGAATCGGGGCGACGTGCCAGTTGAGTTCGCCATCGAGAGAATAGGTGGAAATGCCAACTGCATCGGCCACCGCGCCGAACATAGCATTCGCGCGCTGGACTTGCCCGTCGTCCGTGTGCGCTACGAGATCATCGCACTTGAGCAGCGCACGGCAATCTGCTTCCCGTACCATTTGCACGAGCGAGGCTAGGTCGAAGCTCATCGGCAGAACCACGCGCAACCCAAGGCTCATCAGCGCGATCGCGGCCGTTGCCAACGGTACTTCCGAGCTGTGCGGCAATCGCACCAACAGCAGTGAATCGCCCGCCCCGTAGCCCAACTCGTTGCACCAGTCATTCGCCATTGCAGTGGCGGCGCGGAGGCCTGCCAACGAAACTTCCAGCGGACCATGGTGGTCGGCGCCGATCAGCAGCGGACGGCGGTCCACCTCGGCCTCTTCCTCGTTGAGCATCGCGGCAATCGACCCGAACCGCCATTGCGAGCGATTTGGCAATTCCAGCCGTGAACGGAGCGTCCAATCGAATTCCTCGGCGGAACCTGTAGCATGCTGCGGATTCTGCTCGGTGTTTGCCAAATTCGCGCACCTTGAACCACGAGAAGTCGAATGGCACGTCGGTCGCGTGCCTGACTCAATTGTAGTCAAAGTGGAGCGAGCAAGTGCGGCCGAGAAGACGCTGCAGCGGCGTCAATTCCCGTAAGACAACGAGTGTGACGCTGATTTCAGAAATCGACGCTGTTCGCACCCAGCATTTCCAGCGAGCGGGCATCTTGTACGTAGGCCACGACGCGAAGGTCCTGCGTAGACAGTCCGGCGGGAATATCTAGACGGACAGTGCCAGAATTTGTTTGCAGCGGAACCGTCTTGAAGGCGCGGACGACTTGCACATGGGCCAACTCGCGTCCCGCGTTTTCTCCGCGCGGAATCTCGTTATGCGCCGTTCGCTGTACGATCGCGACATTCATCACGCTACTTGGCGGGCGGCCAGCCACGCTGAAATCGATGGTCGCGGCACGGTCCGCCTCCGCATACGATGCCTTGAGATCGATGGTGGCAGTGGTGGTCGCGGCAAGCGCGGATTCGATGACTTCGCGCGCCTGCTTCGCGCGTGATCCGACGAATTCCGTCTCGCCGTTGACAATCATTTGCGGCGTATACACACGACCCGACTGGAAAGCCGCCGCGTACTGACGCTGCCGCTCGGTGAACTGCTTTGCACTATAAGGGTCTCGCCAGCCCAGCGAGTTCCAGTAGTCGACGTGGAACGACAAACAGTAGATCGGCAACTGATGCTTGGCAGCAATATCGTTCAGGCCCACCAGCAACTGGTCGGCCGGTGGACAGCTGCTGCAGCCCTGCGAAGTGAATAGCTCAACGACGACGGGACTGGTCGATTCTGTAGACTCTTGCGCGAAAGCTCGCGACGGAGTCGTCACGGCGAAGCAGAGTATCGTGCCGAGCAGTACGGCGGCAATTGGCGTGCGCGTCATGGGGTCTCCGGATTAATGGTCTGAGTGGTCACGATGAATTATCGGACCACCATTTCCCTGAGACTGTATGTTAGCTCACGAAGTCGGCGACAAGCGACCGAGGAGCCGCATACTGCTTAGTGCCTATCCCATATCCAATCACGTAGGATAGGTACTTGGCTGCTGCCTGCGGTCGTAAACCACACCATCAACTGGCTTGCCGCCGTTGCTCGCGATTTGCGGCGGCTTCGTCCACTTCGTCGACAGCCGGATGCACGCGTAGCGCGACACGTGGCGGGCTGCGGCGTTCTTGCGTAAATCCGCGGTTTCCGCCGTGGAAGAATTTGGCAAACTCGGCAGCCGCGCCCGCGGGAAATCGCGTTTCCAGAGCACGGACGGTTTCTTGGAAGGCCAGCCCCTCGCGATAGATCAGACGGTAGGCGGATTTGAGTTCCAAGATTTCTTGGCGAGTAAACTCCGCTCGTCGCAGACCGACTTTGTTCAGGCCTACGATCATGGCGGTCGCCCCATCGGTCAGCACAAACGGGGGGACGTCCTGCACGACCTTGGTGCACCCGCCAACCATCGCCAGCCGTCCGATGCGACAGAACTGATGGACAGCAGAGTTGCCACCCAGACATGCGCGGTCGCCGACTTCGACGTGTCCGCCCAGCATGGCACCGTTGGTGAGAATTACGTTGTTCCCCAGCCGACAGTCGTGAGCCACATGAGAACCTACCATCAGCAGACAGTTATCGCCGATAGTGGTGGACTCGCCGGCGTGCAAGGCTCGATGCACGGTCACGTGCTCGCGAATCGTGTTGCCTGCGCCAATTCGCAGACCACCGAGTTTGGCGGGCGGATTGGTGTGTTGAGGTTGTCGTCCAAGGACGACGCCTTCGTAGACCGTCGTGTTTGAGCCGACGTGCGTCCCGCTGCAGATCGTCACGTGGGAGATGAGTCGGCAACCCGCGTCGAGTACGGCACCGGCCTCCACAACACAGAAGGGGCCAATTTCCACGTCTGCGGCCAGCGAGGCGGCCGGACTGACGATGGCGGATGGATGTATCTTCACAGGTGGGTCCTCTCGGGGCCGGTGGTCGGCGAAGGTAGGCATCGACCGTGGGGTGAACGTCACGCCCACAGCGGATGCGCTGGCGACTCGACAGGCGGGATGAGTCGCTAGCGGTAGTATCGGTTAATGCGATTCTGCGGTATGAGAGGATTCCCTCTGAATCGCGCCCTTCCACCACAGATTGCCGAGCTTGACATGGTGGACAATTGCAAGCACAAGCGGTAACCACCGCGTTTGCGTGGCGTTGGTCACTCGTGAGGCCCCTGGGAATGTCGGTGGAGGCAGCGTAGACTGTTGGGTTCCATACCAGGCTTGGGTCTCAGATCACTGTGTTGCGAGAAGCTGACGCTAGCCGCGGTTCGGCTGGTTCACTTACTCTGCTAGCAATTTGCCCGCGGCTAGTGTCGCCGGCTGAAATTGGGACCCAAACTGACCATCCACCGCACGATGAGGCAGGAGATACTAATTCGATGAGCGACGACGTAGTAAAGCTCTACGACGAGGCGGATGCACTGAAGAACGAGGGCAAGCTCGACGAGGCGGCCACCAAGTTACAAGAAGCGATAGCAATCGACGAGAATTATGCGCTCGCGCACTCGGCGCTGGCCGTCGTGTTGCAGCGTCAGGGCCAACACGAACAGGCCGTCAAACACGCCGAGCGCGTTTGTCAGCTGGAGCCGGACGATCCGTTTAGCTTCACCGCGATGAGTGTCACCTACCAGCGGGCGTACGCCGGCACGAACAATATGTCCTACATTCAGCTCGCTGAAGATGCGATGGAGCGCAGCAGGCAACTGAGCCAAGGGATGTAGTAGAAAAAGTGACGAATGACAAAATACCCAAGAACGAATACCTGTGAGGCGGTGTTCGTCATTGGGTATTTGGGGATTTCGTCAATAAGAACCTAGCCTTGCGCCTTCGGCTGAGGCACAACGCGTTTCTGAACGTCGGTCTCAAGCACGCCAAAAGCTTGCTCATGCCGTTGCACGGACAGGTGCAAGGCGTGCAGCATACGCTTGGCAGTATAGTAGTTTGTGACGATCCGTTGCGTGATCTGCACGGGCTCGGTCGGCACGCCAAAAGGTTGAGAGTTGAGACCGAAGTCGACGATCAGCTCTTCGGGCGTACCTGTCACGCGGCAGAAATTGGCGTATGAACACGCCGCACCGGAATCGTCGACTTGCACACGCTGCTGCTGTTGTTGTTCTCCAGCCGGAGCTTCCGGTGTTTCAGCTGCTTCTTTGGTTTCGTCGGCCATGGATCTGTTCTCCGAAGGAAATCGCTATGCTTGGTTGGAAGGATGCTCAGTACTAACGGCTCGAATCGGCCGCTGCAGAACCAGGCATTTTAGGGCATTGGACACGGCATTGCCATACCCTGAGATTCGAGCTGACTTGGCATTTGGGGCTTAGACCTCACGAATCTTCATCGGAGTCCTCCCCGGTCGCGCGTGTGAGGCTCAGAATCACACTGGCGGAGTCATTCCCCCGCGTTTCGTAACTGGCGATGCGCCGCAGCTCGATCTCGTTCAGCAGTCCACGGTGCCGGGCTTCGCCCCGTTCTTCCACCCAACGCTGGCCCTTCACCAAGAGCAGTCGATCGAATGCCTCCCAATGGGGTTTCAGCCAGTACAGAATCTTTGACAACGCGGCGACCCCGCGCGCGACGAGCGTGCCGAAAGTCTGCAATTGCAGCACCTCCTCGGCACGGCAGCTGTAAACCCGCACTGGCAGTTGCAATTCCTCCACGATCGCCTGCACGACTCTGGCTTTTTTTTGCGTCGAGTCGCACACGCTCACCCGCAGATCGGGCCGGCAGATTGCCAGCACCAGGCCAGGAACGCCACCGCCGGTACCGATGTCCAGCACACGTTCACCATGACCAAGCTGCTCGGCCAGCTGCAAACTGTCGACCAGATCGCGTCCGACGAACTTTTCCAGGGTGGTGTGCCGCGTAAGGTTCAGTTGTTCGTTCCAGCGCCACAGGACTGTGCGGTAGCGATCGAGCAACTCGACCTGCTCCGCCGGCAGATCAATCGTGAAATCTGCTAGGGCTGCTTCCAACGTTTGCGAGGGCTCGTCCGTCAAATTCGTCAGCTTTCATCGTGGGTGAACTTCAGTACGTGAACTAGTATCTTGGAAGGCAGCGAAATCGGCAAGCGCGCTAGAAAATCTCAGCCCGGCTGCATCCAAATGTTTGGCATACTCAATATCCACAAACCGTCGGAATGGACTTCGCGTGACGTGGTGAATCGCGTGCAGCGGCTGGTGCGTCCGGCCAAAGCGGGACATGCCGGGACGCTCGATCCGTTGGCAACGGGTGTGCTAGTGGTTTGCGTTGGTCCAGCGACACGGCTGATCTCGTACGTGCAACAGCAGCAGAAAACCTACGAGGCAACGTTTCTGCTGGGACGATCAAGCTCCAGCGACGACATCGAGTCAGCGGTGACCGAGCTTGCGGATGCCCCGCAGCCCATACTGCCCGAAATCGAAGCCGTGCTGCCGCAGTTTCTGGGTTCGATTCAGCAACGCCCACCTGCCTTCTCCGCCCTGAAAGTAAAAGGTCAGCGTGCGTACGAGCTCGCACGCCAGGGCAAGCAAGTGGAATTAGCTCCACGAACCGTGGAGATCTACGATCTGCGCGTCACGGGGTACGCCTATCCGGAACTCAGACTATCAATGCAATGCGGCAGTGGCACCTATGTCCGCAGCGTCGGACGGGATCTCGCCGGGGCGCTAGGGACAAAAGCCGTGATGTCGGCACTTACGCGAACGGCCATCGGCGAATTCAAACTAACCGACGCGCTCGACATCGAGCAGATCGACAAGGAAGCAATCGAGCGAAATCTGAGACCACCGCTGGACGCTGTGCGGCATCTGCAACAACTGCAACTCTGCGAGGCGCATATACGCGAAATTCAAAACGGTCGATTGGTGGCGATCAACGAACTCGATCAGCTGCCAATCGATGCTCCGGAAGTGGTCGCAGGAATCAACGATCAATCGCAGCTGGTCGCGCTGCTACACGAGAAGCGTTCAGGGATGATCGGCGCCATGTGTAACTTCCCGCAGGCGGAATGACTGTTACAACCGCCCGCGGAGTTGCTCGCTTGTGACGTTTCTGCTGGTGGCGACCAATCCTATCCGTCGTCGGGCTTCGGCAAAGGCTAGTGCGCCGACGAACGAACCTGATAGTTTGGTTCTCTGTCTGCCGATGTTAGCTACACGACTGCGTACGCACGCACCGCGCATACGCTGCGTAACCATACCCAGGACGGGCAACTAGGGAATTTTGGATTTGGGCACGGATGGGCCCCACGATCGGTCCGCGAACCACTACGAAGGTGGCAGCGGGCAATGTACTCCGGATCGTACGGACATCCATGTTCGAGAATCGCAATCTAAGGTTTGATCTCTTCGCGCTCATCTTGCTTGCCGTGACCATCCTGCTGGGGATGGCCGTCGTTACGTACGACGCTGCCGATCCGCCGAGCAATGTTGTCTATCCGGCACCCACGGTGTTCAATAACGCTTGCGGTCCGATTGGTGCGTACGTATCGCACTTTCTGCTGGAAAGCGCAGGCGTGGGGGCTTTCTACGTCGTCGGCTCGCTCGGCACGCTGGCCTTCGTGCTGCTGTGGAAAGGCAGCATCGATCAACCCGTGCTACGTGCCGTGGGTTGGGCAGCGTCATTACTGGCGATCTCGACCTTAGCAACCATGGCCTTGCCAAACACGACACCAGGCCCGGTTGTCGGCGCGGGAGGCTACCTGGGAGCGATGGGCCACGCAGTGCTTGAATCCCATTTCGCGAGCGCGGGTGCGTACATTCTCGCCTTCACCGTGCTACTGGCGGGGATGTTGCTATGCACCGACTATCTCATGCTCAGGTTTGCGGCCGCAACGGCGGTGCTGTCCGGCCGCGGTGTGATGTCGCTGGGCCACATGGGCCCAACCCCATCGCTACGTCGCAAAAGTCGCACGAAGACCGACCTCGACGACGAGTTTGAAGACGAAGAGGACGAAGGCGAGGACGAGTATGAATACGACGACGAAGAGGAGTACGAGGAAGACGAGTACGAGGAGGAAGAAGGCGAGTACGAAGATGAGGACGACGAAGGCGAGTCCGCTTCGGAGGACGATGAATGGGAAGAGGAAGAAGACGAACCCGAAGAGTCTGAACTAAAGGTCGTAACGCCCGCCAGCAAACAGGAAGAACAAGCCGAATCGTCGACTGTCGGCGGGCTGAAAAAACTGGCCTCCGCCCTCCGCATCGCCAAACCCGGCAAACGCACTGAGCGTGACGAGATCATCGATCAACTTGAAGCGGCTGAGCAACAGCAACCAGACGCCAACTTCGATTACGAATTACCGCCGCTCGATTTGCTGCTCGAATCGGAGGATGTCTCGTACGAAGATCACGAGAAGGAAGTGCGGCGCAATGCCAGGGTGCTCGAAAAAACCTTTAAGAACTTTGGCTTCAACGTCCGTGTGGTCGAAATTGAAACCGGTCCGGTAATCGCGCAGTACGAAATCGAGCTGGAAGCTGGGCTGCGGTTGGCCAAGATCGTCAATTTGGCCGACGATCTGGCGATCGCTCTGCGTGTGCCGAGCGTGCGCATCGTCGCGCCGATTCCGGGCAAGAACACCGTCGGCATCGAAGTGCCCAACAAGAATCGCCAACTTGTGCGGCTGCGCGATGTGATCGAAGAGACCAACGGCCGCGCAAAGCGCATGAAGATCCCCGTCTACCTGGGCAAGGACGTGTCGGGGAATCCGCTGGTGGTGGATCTTACGTCGATGCCGCACTTGCTGATCGCTGGACGCACCGGTACCGGTAAGTCAGTCTGCCTGAATACGATCATCGCCTCGATGCTGATGAGTCGCGGCCCCGATGAAGTGCGCATGCTGATGATCGACCCCAAAATGGTCGAGCTGAGTGGCTACCGCAAGCTGCCGCACCTGATGCATCCGGTCGTGACGGATATGAAAAAAGCCGAAGCGATCCTCGGCTGGGCCGTCGACAAGATGGAGGAACGCTATCAGCTGCTCGCCCGCGCCGGGGTGCGTCACATGTCGGTTTACAATCAGCTCAGCGAGGAAGAACTTCGCGAACGCGTTCAACCCAAGAGCGAAGTCGAGTGGGAGTCCATCCCCAAGCAACTGCCGTTTGTGGTGATCGTTGCGGACGAGATGGCCGACCTGATGATGACCGCCGGCAAAGACGTCGAGCAGCACATCATCCGGCTAGCGCAAAAGAGTCGTGCCGTTGGCATTCACTTGATTCTCGCAACGCAAAAACCAACCGTCGACGTGATCACCGGTCTGATCAAATCGAACTTGCCGGCAAGGATTGCGTTCCAGGTCGCCAGCCGTACCGACAGCCGCGTGGTGCTCGACGAGAATGGCGCCGACAAGTTGCTTGGCAACGGCGATATGCTGTTCCTCTCGCCGGGGACCAGCCAGCTGCTACGCGGTCAAGGAACGTTCCTTTCCGACGACGAAATCACGCGTGTGGTTGACTTCGTAGGCACCGAAACGCCGCAATTCGCCAAGGAACTAATCGAGCTAAAGACCAAGGAGGAAGAGGAAGCGGCCGCTCCGGGCCCGCTGAAGAACCGCGACGAGTTGTACGAAGCCGCCGTCGACGTCGTGGTGCGTGAGCGTCGGGGGAGCGTCTCGTTGCTGCAGCGCTGTCTGGGAATCGGCTACGGTCGCGCGGCCCGACTGATCGACTTCATGGCCGAAGACGGCATCGTCGGCGAGTACAACGGTTCGCAAGCACGCGAAGTGCAGATCACAGTCGCCGATTGGGAAGCGATGAACGGCGAACCGAACGAAGAGTCCCAATCCGAAGCTCCACTCACCGCAGCCAACGTGCAGCCCAAGCCTGTGCGGGCAAACAAGATCATCCCCGGCGTTGACGAGCCCAGTGACCTGGAAGAGGAACCGCCTACCGCGGCCGCCCCCTGGGAAGAGGAAGCGGAATTAGAGGACGAAGATAACGCCCGCGACGACTCTGCTCCAACGAACGACGAATGGGACGAAGAGGAAGAAGACGAAGACCAATGGGACGAGGAAGACGAACTCGCCGAAGACGACGAATGGGAAGAGGAGGATGAAGACGGTGAGTCCGCTTCAGCGGACGACGATTGGGACGAAGAAGAGGATGAAGAAGCGGCCGACGCCGATGAAGAATGGGACGATGAGGAAGACGAGGAATGGGAAGACGAGGATGAAGACGGCGAGTCCGCTTCAGCGGACGACGATTGGGACGAAGAAGAGGATGAAGAGGCGGCCGAAGACGATGAAGAATGGGCCGATGAAGAAGACGAAGAATGGGACGAGGAAGCTGAGCCCGAAGAAGAGTATGTTGAGTAAACGAGCACAAGTGGAATGCTCGATAAATACACCTCTTGGTGTGAAAGTTCCGGATGTTGTATGGTACAGCGACAAGTTCTTCGCAGAACACGGAGAGAACACACCGTACGACCAGGCAACCGAACTCTGTGTGGAAGTCGTGTCCCCTTCCAACTCGCGAGCCGAGATGGAAAAGAAGATCCAGCTCTATTTCGAGCAAGGCGCGCAGGAAGTCTGGTTATGTAACGAAGCAGGCCAGCTAGAGTTTTTCTCTCCAGCTGGCCCGTTGGAAAAATCGGTGATGTTTCCGGACTTTCCACAAACGATCAAGTAGCGTGGGCTACTTCTTCTGTTGAGGCGCCTCCTGTAGCATCGTGTCGAGCATCGTGCCGATCAATGCGGTGGTCTCGCCGCTTTGTCCGGCTGTGCCGCTCTGTCCGACAACCATCACCTTGGGCGTGATTGAGATCTGCTGCTCGCCTACGATCCTTAGGAGCTCGACCAAGGCTGCGTTGCCGCCGCCAATCTGCTCGGCGATCAGTTTGTAGGCGTTCGCTTGCGCCTCAGCTTTGATCTGCACCGCCTCGGCGTCGGCGCCAGCGGCGATAATGACCTTCTCACGCTCTTGCTCGGCGATTTGCACCTCGTAGGATGCGGTCGCGAGTCGCTTCTCTTCCTCGGCTTCTTGCTCGGTCTTGGTGAGTTGCTTCTTTTGCTCAGCCGCACGTTGCTGTTCTTGGAACGTTTCCTGCTCCTGAACGGCAATCTCGCGGTCCTTCTGCGTTTTCAGCAAGGTGCCGAGCGTTTCTTCGTCACCCACGTCCCCGATACGCACGCCGGTGACTGTCACGCCCAGCTTCTTCATCTCTTCTTGGAGCATTTGGCTGGACTGCGTTTCTTGCAGAGAACGCTGTTTGACGTAGTCCAGGGCCTTCACGCCCTCGGCGTTGTTGCGGAAGATCGCGCGGACGGCGGAGTTCATCACATTGCGTAGACCCTCTTGATCGTCGCCGACCGTAGCAACCACCAACGGTGCGTTCTGCGGTTCGATCTCGTACTCCACACGCACGTCGACGGGGAACGTAAAACCATCGGAAGTCCGCACGATGATCTCACTCTCTTCGTGCTGCCCCGAGGCCTGCACGGTCGCGTCGGTGTAGCGGACGACGCGTTTGGCGGTCGAGATGTCGGTGACCTGGTAGGCGTCGGTATTGATGTAGTATTGACCTGGCAGCAGTGGGTCACGCCAAATTCCACGCTGGCCCTTCGCCACCAAGCGGCCAAGCCGGCCGGAAGGTCGATCAGCTTCGCCATCGGCGACCGGCGCTGGACGGTCGCCAACGTTGGACTTCACCACGCCGACGGTCGCCTTTTCAATCGTCGTCGCGGGAACCTGCGTGATCGTGAATAGTTTCGGGTTGATGCGATAGCTACCTGGCTTCAGCACAGAAGTCTGTGGGCCCTTATACCCGGCGCCGTCGGTGAGGAAGTACGTGGCATCCTGCATGTCGCGTTCTTTTCCCTCTGGCCATTCCGGCGCGTACGTCGTATCGCGCGGGAGCGGCTGTCCGTCGGAGGCATTGAGCAGTCCAACGCTGCCGGCGGGGATCACTTCGATGTCGCGCATTTCGATGTCGTAGATGAACGGCCAGTACCAGAGATGCCAACCTGGAGGCAAGATGTCCGCTTGCGGACCTTTCTCGCCTTCGGTGGCAATAATCTTGCCGGGGGCGAGCGAGAAGCCGAACTTTTTGTTCACCAGCCCAACCGAGTTCTCGCCGACATTCCGGAACGAGGCGAAGGTGAAGAATATGGCCAGCACGACCGCCGCGAATCCCAGCGCGACCATGCGCAGCTGGTAGGACCGCGCTTGCGTAGCACTGGCAACGATCAATCCGGCCAAAATCAATCCTGCGAGCAAAAAGATAGCAGACATCGTCTCGTTTCTCCCCTTAGATCAGCCGAAGCCGCCCAACTGATCTGCTGAAAAATCGTTACAGACTCGTTAGGCAAACCTAGCTTACGGCCATGGCCGGCCGAGCCTGTTCGCCCAGGCGGGCGAAGTTACCTGCTAGTTCGCTGGGAAATGGCCGATATTGCCCGTCAAAATGCGATTAATCGGTCCTCTGGCGGCTGTTGCCGGTCGAACCCTGGGCAGGTAAACTTGTCCTTTTGGTGAGTGAAAAGCAATTTCAACCCCCGTCAGCAACATGGCCAATTCGTCACCGATTGTCGTCGCTACGCTCGTTAGCGTAGGCATCATCGTGATTATTGTGGCCTAGCTGCCTCGGGGTTGGTCAGTGACCGATAACTAGTCCAAGCCCTGAGGCCACAGGCTTCTGGGCTTTTTTTGTTGAGCGATCCGGCGTTGCGTGGCAACGCGATTATTGAGTGGCGACACGTTATGACACGTATCGAAACCTACGACACGACTTTGCGCGACGGCGCTCAGGGCGAAGGGGTAAACTTTTCGCTGGAGGACAAGCTGCTGATCGCGCGGCGGCTCGACGAGTTGGGTTTCGACTACGTCGAGGGTGGCTACCCGCTGTCTAATCCGAAAGATGCGGAGTTTTTCCAGAAGCTCGCCAAGAAACCGCTCACCAACGCCAAGGCCTGCGCCTTTGGCATGACGCGCCGCAAAGGAATCGCCGCAGCTGATGATCCCGGCATGAAGGCGTTGATGGATTCACAAGCACCGGTGATTACGATCGTTGGCAAAACGTCGGACTTTCATGCGAAGGAAGTGCTGGGCGTATCGCTCGACGAAAACCTGGCAATGATCGCCGACACGGTAGCTTTCTTCGTCGAGAATGGCCGCGAGGTGATTTACGACGCGGAGCATTTCTTCGACGGCTGGAAGGCAAATCCCGAATACGCCGCCAAGACGATTCAAGCGGCCGCCCAGGCCGGTGCGAAAATAGTCGTGATGTGCGACACCAACGGCGGCAGCCTGCCCGAGGAAGTTGCCGCGATCACGAAGGAAGCCGGTGGCAAGATCGACAAGCCTCTGGGGATCCACACGCACAACGATTGCGAGCTGGCCGTTGCCAACTCGTTGGCGTCCATCGACGCGGGCGCGGTGCACGTGCAGGGCACGATCAACGGACTGGGCGAACGCTGCGGCAACGCCGATCTGATTTCCGTAATCGCGAATCTGGCACTCAAGAAGCAAGGCTACGAGGTCTTGGCTGCCGACTCCGGCGAACACAACGGTGTGGAGCATCTCACCGAGCTGTCGCGCTACGTGTATGAGATCGCCAACATGCATTTCCGCACCGGTCAGCCCTTCGTCGGGCCCAGTGCCTTCGCTCACAAAGGCGGCATGCACGTGCATGCGGTCGCCAAGGTGGCATCCAGCTACGAGCACATCGATCCGGTGTCAGTCGGCAACGAGCGCCGCGTCCTGGTCAGCGAGCTGTCGGGGCGATCCAACATCATCGCGCTGGCAACTAAGCATAACCTTGAGCACGACAAGCAGCTGATGAACGCGATTCTCAAGCAGGTTGTCGACCTGGAGAATCAAGGCTATCAGTTCGAAGCCGCCGAGGCCTCGTTCGATCTGCTGGTCAAGCGCGCGGCTGGCAGCTACGAGCCGCATTTTGAATTGATTCACTACCACACCAGCGTGGTCAGCCGCGGAGGCGAGCCGACCACCGAAGCGACCGTCAAGCTGCTGGTTCATAGCGATGCCGGTGAGGATCAGTTGCGTCACGAAGTGGCCGAAGGCGATGGCCCGGTCAACGCACTCGACGCGGCACTGCGAAAGGCACTCAACGGCCATTTCCCCAGCTTGAACGACATGCACCTGGTCGATTACAAAGTGCGCGTGATCAACTCCGACGCCGCGACGGCCGCCAGCGTGCGGGTCGTGATCGAAAGCCGCGACGGCGAAGACACCTGGGGCACCGTGGGCGTCCACGAAAACGTCATCGAAGCCAGCTGGGCAGCACTGGTCGACAGTATCGAATACAAACTCTGTAAGAACGATTCCTAAATTGGGTGCCACTGCTGGCTTGCCCAGCAGTGGATGCCGGGGACCCACTTCACACTGCTGGACAAGCCAGCAGTGGCACCCCACATCCAAGTTCGAGTTTCATAACGCAAACGAAAAAGACATGACCACTGCCACGATCTCGAATATTAAAGAACTTCCCTCCCAATACGACCACACCGCCGCTCAAGAAAAGTGGTATCCGTTTTGGGAAGCCCCTCATCCTGGATACCCTGGCGGATACTTCCACGCCGATCCGAAATCGGATAAGCCCCCGTTTACGATCGTCATTCCGCCGCCCAATGTGACTGGCGCTTTGCACCTGGGCCACGCGCTCAACAACACCCTGCAAGACATTCTCTGCCGCATGAAGCGGATGCAGGGATTCAATGTGTTGTGGATGCCGGGCACCGACCACGCCGGAATTGCGACGCAGGCAGTCGTGGAAAAGCGGCTGCGAGAGGAGCAGAATCTCACGCGCCACGAACTGGGACGTGAGGGCCTGGTCGATCGCATTTGGCAGTGGAAGCAGCAATACGAAAAACGAATCCTTGGTCAGCTCAAGCAACTCGGGGCCAGCTGCGATTGGCAGCGTACGCGGTTCACACTCGACGACCAGTGCGCCCGCGCGGTCCGCGAGACGTTTTTCAAGCTATTCAAGGACGGCAACATCTACCGCGGCAAGCGGTTGGTCAACTGGGACACCTTCCTGCAGACCGCTGTTAGCGACGACGAAGTGTTTCACGAGCAGGTCAAAGGCAGTTTTTGGCACTTTTCCTATCCGGTGATCGATCCGCAGCCGGGTGAACCCGAGGCGGTCACCATTGCCACGACGCGTCCCGAGACGATGCTTGGCGATACGGCGGTCGCGGTGCATCCCGATCCTGCCAAGCAACTCGACAAGGTCGAAGCTGAGCTGAAGGAAAAACTGGCCGCCGCGCCCGACAAAGAAAAAGAAGGGATCCAAGCGCAAATCGACGCGCTCGCAGAACGACGCGAAACCGTTCTGCCACGTCTCGTTCAACTTCGTGACATGGCCCAGCGCGGCGTGATGCTTGAACTGCCACTCACGGGTCGCCAAATTCCGCTGATTGCTGACATCTGGGCGAAGCCCGAGCTGGGTTCCGGCTGCGTGAAGATCACGCCGGCGCACGACGCGAATGACTACGACGTCTGGCAACGCAACCAAACGATCGGTGCGATCAACATTCTCAACACCGACGGCACGCTAAATGAGAACGTACCCGAGAAGTATCGCGGGCTGACAGTGAAGAAGGCCCGTCAGGCAGTGATCGACGATTTAGCCGCCGGCGGTTTCCACGATCCTGAGACCGACGTCGAAGCGCGCGAGATCGATCTGGCCCACAGCGACCGCAGCAAAACGCCGATTGAGCCGTACCTGGCCGACCAGTGGTTTGTGAAGATGGATGAGCTTGCGCAAAGTGCGATGGACGCTGTATCCGACGGCCGCGTGAAGATCATCCCCGACCGGTACGCCAAAGGCTACCTCGATTGGCTTAGCGAGAAGCGTGACTGGCCAATCGGTCGGCAATTGTGGTGGGGGCATCGAATTCCGGTTTGGAGCAAGGAAATCGACAAGCTCGATCCAACGGCACTCACAAATGCAAAGACTTCTGACGAAGGCTGGATGGTCGAAGGGACGTTCTTCGGCGACCAAACAGACATTAACTTCACGCAGTTATCCTGGGTTCAAGAAGCTGTTGATGCGGATAGCGGCATTGTAACTCGCTATGTCTGCCTTCGTTCCGACGACGAGTCTCTCATTTACAAGCTTGAAGCCGAAGGTTACACGCGGGAAGACGACGTACTCGACACATGGTTCAGTTCTGCTTTGTGGCCGCACTCTACGCTTGGCTGGCCCGGTCAAACAGAAGCACTCGAGACCTTCTATCCAACCAACACGCTGATCACCTCGCGTGACATCATTACGCTCTGGGTCGCGCGGATGGTGCTGACCGGCTTGTACAACATGGACGACATTCCTTTCGACCAGGTGTACATCCACCCCAAGATTCTCGACGGCTACGGCGAAACGATGTCCAAGTCGAAGGGCAACGGCGTCGATCCGCTCGATGTGATTGATCAATTCGGGGCCGACGCGCTGCGATTCGGCCTGGCGTACCTGACGACCGAAACGCAAGACGTGCGGATGCCCGTGGAGTTCGTCTGTCCGCACTGCAACGCGGTGTTCAAACAGACCAAAAAGAACCGCGTGCTGCCACGCGTCGGCTGCGATAAGTGCGGTCAGGAATTCCACACGCAGTGGGCCCAAACCGAGGAAGACCTGGCCCTGCCCCGCGGCACGGTCACTAGCGAACGGTTTGAGTTGGGCCGCAACTTCTGCAACAAACTGTGGAACGCCTCGCGGTTCGCGCTAATGAACCTGGAAGGCTACGATCCCCAGCCGGAAGCCTTAGCGCCCGAATCCCTGCTGCTAGAAGACCGCTGGCTACTCAGCCGCCTGGCCACGGTCACCAAACTCGTGACCGAAGCCCTGGCCGAGTTCCGCTACGCCGACGCGGCGCGGGCACTTTACAGCTTCGCCTGGGACGACCTGTGCGACTTCTACGTTGAAATCACGAAGGCTCGCTTTGCCGTGCCGGAACAACGGGGCGTGGCCCAGCGCGTGCTCGCCCACGCGCTCGACTCGCTGATGCGGCTGCTGCATCCGATGATTCCGTTTTTGACCGAGGAAGTGTGGCAGCTGCTGAATTCGGTGGCTCCGATCCGGGCGCTGACGCATCCGGCTGGGGGTGCTGCGGCTGAATCGGTTTGTATTGCTCCTTGGCCGGAGGTCGACGAGTCGCATATCGATGCGGACATCGAGCGGCAGTTCGCCCAGTTCCAAGCAGTGATTTCAGCGGTTCGTAACCTTCGCACGGAAAACAATATCCCGCCAAAGGAAGCGGTCAGCTTCAGCGTGCGCTGCGACGCCGCGACACAAGCGTTGCTGGAGCCGATGGCTGCGTACTTCGAGTCGATGGCCCGCGCCACCGCCACCGCGATGGGGTCAGACATCACACCTCCCGAGCGCGTGGCCAGCAAGCCACTGGAAGGAATGGAAGTTCACCTGGACATCAGCGACTTCTTCGACGCTGAAGCAGAGAAGAAGCGGCTTGAAGGCGAACAAGAAAAACTAACCAAGTTCGCCAAGTCGATTCAAGGAAAGCTTGGCAACGAGAACTTCGTCAGCCGTGCCCCAGCCGACGTTGTGCAAGCGGAGCGCGAAAAACTGGCCGAGGTCGAAGAAAAGCTGGCTTCAATCGAAGCGGCGCTGAAGAAGTTGTAGGCTCGGCACACCGACTGACCGATCACCAAGCCCCAATGACCGACGTCGTTGCGCTGGTTCATGGTCGTTCGCTCCCAGGTCATTTCCCAAGGCTAGCTTTCCCCTCCTCAGCCGTCGTATAATTTCGTTATTCAACCGCCTTCGTCGAGGAAAACCCTTATGCCTGTGCAAATGGAACTGACGCGGATCATCATTCGCGAGACCCACGGCGAACAGGTCATTTTCCTTCGCGAGGTCGATGGCGAACGGACGTTCCCGATTTTGATCGGTTTTTTCGAGGCGACCAGCATCGACCGCCGCGTGAAGGATATCGAAACCCCGCGTCCGCTCACGCATGACTTGCTGGTCGGGGCCGTTGAAGCGATGGGCGGCGAGTTTCAGGACGTGATGATCACGGAACTGAAGGAACACACCTACTATGCAGTGCTCCGCGTCCGCAGCGAAGGTGAACTGATCGAGATCGACGCCCGCCCGAGCGACGCCATCGCGGTCGCGGTAAGCTGCGATCCGACGCTGCCGATCTACGTCAGCGAAGACGTGCTCAACGATGTGATGCGCGACGGAACGTAGTAAATGCCGATTTAGGAATTCGGAATCCGCAGTCCCCCTACTCGACCACGTCGGTAAACGCCGCCTGCAGCGCCTGCAGCCCTGCTTTCCCTTTGTCGTCGAGCACGACGACGTTGACCTTCACTTCGCTGGTGCTCACCAGTTCGACATTGATGCCGGCTTGTGAGAGTGCGCGAAACATCCGCAGACCGACGCCCGTGTGGCTACGGATTCCCACGCCCGTGACCGACAGGATGGCAATGCTAGGATTGCTCGCGACTTTACCGCCAAGGGCCTCGACGATCGCTCCGACAGCTTCAGCAGATTTGCTCACGGCCGTTTGAGGTACGGTGAAGCTGAGGTTCGTCTTGCCGTCGGCACCAACGCCCTGCACGATCATGTCGACGACGATGCCCTCGGCAGCCACGGCCTCAAAAATGTCGGCAGCGATTCCCGGACTGTCCGGCACGTCGGTGAGTGTGACAATCGCTTGCGAATCATCGAGTGCCACTCCGTGGATTGTCAGATCCTCCATTGCCTGCAGTCGGCTCACGACCGCCACCGCGTCGGCTTCCTTCGCCTTGCGGGCGGCTGCCAACGAATCGGCGAAAGTCACTCGGTTGTTCGGCGGTTGTCCGAGTTCAAATTCGTCGTGCACGGCGCGCAAAGCGGCGAGGCCCTGCTCGCGCGAGACGAGGCAAGAAACCTTGATTTCACTGGTGGTGATCGCCTCGATGTTGATTTCCGCCTCGGCCAGCGTTCGGAACATGCGATCGGCGACGCCGGATTGAGTGGCCATTCCCAGCCCGACGACTGATACTTTCGAGGCGTTGGCAGCGTGCGCCACGCCCTCCGCGCCGACATCATTGGCAGCCACCTCGACGGCTGCGAGCGATCTTTGCAAATCACTTTCGAGCACGGTAAACGAAATATCTGCGCGCCCATCTTGCCCAGCCGTCTGCATGATCATGTCGACGGCCACATTCTCAGCGGCAAGTTTCTCAAAAATCGTGAGCGTCACCCCGGGCTTGTCGGGCACACCGGAGACCGTGATGCGAGCCTCTTCTTTGGTCAGGGCACAGCCGCTAACTGCGCGGTTCTCTGATTCGGCGATCGGTCCGATGATCGTCCCGGGATCATCGGTGAAGACGCCACTGTTGCGCACATGAATCGGTACATTAAACTTCTTGCCAAACTCGATCGAGCGGCTGTGCATCACGCCCGCGCCGAGGCTAGCGAGTTCGAGCATTTCGTCGTGCGACACGTTGGCCATCTTCCGTGCGTCGGCCACCTGACGTGGGTCGGTCGTAAACACGCCATCAACGTCGGTGTAGATTTCGCACATCTCGGCCCCCAGCACGGCCGCCAGGGCGACCGCCGAAGTATCGCTACCGCCGCGTCCTAACGTGGTAATGTTCAGGTCTTCGTCAACGCCTTGAAAGCCGGCCGCGATGATGATGTTGCCGTCGTCCAGCAGCTTACGCATCCGTTCGGTCGTGATCGACTGAATGCGCGCTTTGGTGTGGCTCGAGTCCGTGCGAATGCCCATTTGACCACCGGTGAGGCTCACCGCCTTGCCACCCAGGTCGTGAATGGCCATGGCCATGACCGACATGGTGACCTGTTCACCAGTCGACAGCAGCACGTCCATCTCGCGCGCAGGCGGGTTGTCGCAGACCTGTCCCGCTAGTTCGACCAGTGCGTCCGTGTTCTTGCCCATGGCGCTGACAACCATCACGACTTGGTGCCCCTGCTGTTGCGCACGCAGCGCCCGTCGCGCGGCCGCGCGAACCTTCTCCGCATCGGCAACGCTCGTGCCGCCAAATTTTTGTACGAGTAAACTCATGGAAGACTGGTTCTTTCTAAAACTAACCACAACGACACCACGATCACGACGTAAGTACGAATCTACCGTACGATGCGTTTGATGCCGTCTTTGAGTAACTTTACGTTGAAGTTGATCAATAGCCCTAGCCTTTGATCGCAGAGCTTGAGGTAGCTGAGCAGTTGTGCGTGAAATAGGGGAATCATCTCATCGACAGCCTTAAGTTCGACGATCACACAATCCTCTACGAAAACGTCGAGCCGAAGTCCTGACTCCAGTATCAGGTCATCGTATCTGATCGGTACCGGCATCTGCTTCTGGTAGCTGATTCCCATCTTTGTTAGCTCATGACACAGACAGGTTTCGTACACAGATTCCAACAGTCCAGGCCCGAGTGCTCGGTGCACTCGGAACGCTGCCTCAAGAGTCTGGCTTGCCACCTCTTCAGTTTTGTCGGGAACAGGACTGTACACCACAATTACTTTCGCATCCGTCGTTGTGCTCGTCGAGTCGTCGTGGTTTACTTCTGCGACGAAATGAACCAACGCATGGCTTGCCAACCCGCGTCGAATGCGAGGTCGGAGTTTGCCGCGTTCGTGTCGCCGTAGCTGTCGAAACCATCGGGGTCGATGCCGGTGCCTGCGATGATCACTGGCACGTTGCCGTGGGTGTGCGTCTTGGTGCTGAGGAACGTCGGATGATCGGGCGAGATCAGCACGCGATGATCTCCATAGGACTTCAGCGCCTCGGCCAACGGTCCAACGACGTGGGTATCGATTTCTTCGATCGCCTTCACTTTTGCGGCACAATCGCCTTCGTGCGACGCTTCGTCGGGGGCTTCTACGTGGACGCAGATCAAGTCGACGTCGTCGAGCGCGTCCATTGCGTAGCGGCCTTTCGCCGCGTAGTCGGTGTCGGTGTAGCCGGTGGCGCCGGGGACTTCGATGCGTTTCCACCCCACGAGCGACGCCAGACCTCGAAGGAGATCAACCGCCGTAATCATTGCGCCTTGCGGGCCGTAGGCTTCCTTGAACGGCGCGAGCTTGGGAGCTTTGCCGATGCCCCAAAGCCAGACGTTGGTCGCAGGTAGCTTGCCTGCGGCGATGCGTTTCTTGTTGACGGGATGATCAGCGAAGAGTTTCACCGTCTCGGTCATCAATTCGTTCAGCACATCGCTGCCCGGTCCTCGCGGGAAGTCGTCAAGCACGGACTTGTCGGTCAGATCGTGCGGCGGAGTGGCCCGCATGTCCATCGTGAACGGTGCCGGTCGCTCCGCTCCTCGCCAGATCAGCAGATTGCGATAGCTCACTCCGGGCACGAATTCCAAGCCGTTACCGCCCAGTTCGGCTTGCGCAGTGGCAAGCAGTTCGGTCGCCTCTTCGGTCGAAATGTGATCGGCCGTGAAGTCCTTCATCGTCTGGTCTTGCACCGTGACCAGGTTGCAGCGAATCGCCCAATCATCCTCGGCGAGTTCAATGCCTTGCGCCGCAGCTTCGATCGGGGCGCGGCCGGTGAAGTTTTCCAGTGGGTCGTAACCCAATAGGCTCATGTTGCCGACTTCTGAACCGGCCGGGAGCGATTTCGGAGTGTGGCACGCACGCGCGACGACTCCGCTGGACGCTAACGCGTCCATTGCCGGGGTGTTGGCGGCTTCGATGGGTGTCTTGCCATCGAGCTCGTCCTGCGGCTCATCGGCTGCGCCATCGGGGATGATGATTGCGTATTTCATTGAAGTTACTTCTGACTGGATTCTCGCTAGTGGCACAGGAACGATGAACTACGAATGATCAACGATGAAAAGTTGCAATGCTGATCATCGAATGCCTGACTCATAGTTCATCCTTCATTGCTTCAATCCCTCACCCACATTTTCACGGGTGTCGCGCGGCAAGCGGGGAGGGCTTCGATGGTCGCGCAGGCGCGATCGATGGCAGCCTCGCTCGCGGCGTGTGTCATGATCACCAGCGGCAGGACTTCGTCGGATTCCAATCGCTCGTGCTGCAAGACTGAGGCGATGGAGATTTCTTCGTCTCCAAAGGCTTTCGTGACCTTCGCTAAGACACCCGGGTGGTCTTCGACCATTAGTCGCACGTAGCGGCGGCCGGTTGACTCGGCGAAGTCGGCTTGATCGACGCGTCCTTTGTCGCCCGACCAAAGTTCCAGGGTCCGAAACGTGATCGGTGTGCGCCCTACGGCAATGTCGATCATGTCGGCTACCACCGCCGAGGCGGTCGGCATTTGCCCGGCACCTTGACCGTGGAAGAACAACGGTCCGACCGCGTCGCCGTTGATCAGCACCGCGTTGAATGGCCCGCCCACTTCGCCCAAGGGCGTCCCCGCGCGCACCATCGTCGGTGTCACCTCACAGTCGAGTCGACCATTGCGCAAGTCCGCCACTGCCAACAATTTGATTCGGTAGCCCATCTCCTTGGCGTATTGGATGTCGAGCGGGTCGACCTGGTCGATGCCGATGCGCGGAATATCGCGCCAGTCGAGCCGTGCGCCGAATGCCAGATGTGCAAGAATGGCCAGCTTCTGCGCCGCGTCCGTCCCATCGACATCCATCGTCGGGTCGGCCTCGGCATAGCCGAGGCGCTGGGCATCGGCCACCGCGGCTGCGTAGTCGCCACCACCTTCCTCGTGCATGCTACTGAGAATGTAGTTGCTCGTCCCGTTGAGAATCCCATGCAGCGAAGTCACCTGATTCGCGGACAGGCACTGGCTGACGTTGGCGATGATCGGAATGCCACCTGCGACCGACGCTTCGAAGGCCACGCAGCGTCCCAACTCGCGGGCACGATCGAAAATCTCAGGGCCGTGCTCAGCGAGCAACGCCTTGTTCGCGGTCACGACGTCTTTGCCGCTTTCGAGCAGTTGCAGCATGATCGTTTTGGCGGGCTCCAAGCCGCCGATCAGCTGGGCCACGACCTGAACCTCCGGGTCGTCGATGA
>JANQQA010000295.1 GCA_028285205.1 Bythopirellula sp.
TCGGGCACGTACGCGGCGATCCCATTGTGGCCAAGCACTGCGACGAAGGCATCAGCGAGCTGGGTATCGCAGTAATTTGCGAAAGTGTCAACGAAAAAAAGCACTTTGTCGGTTACGCTACGCTGCGGGCGGTTCAAGCGACGATCTGCGGCCCGCTGCAAGAACGGGCGCGAGGCAAACTGCGGTAGCTTCCGCCCTTGCGCGATGCCGAGAGTCTTTTCGATGACCCAACGTGCGACGCGATTGCCTACCGACCAGTTTGCGATGCGGTGGAAACGCGACGCAGTGGCGCATAGCAGGTCGACGCGCGTCAACAACCATTCCTGAAGTCGCTCTCCATTGGTCGCGACAAACGTCGCTTTCGCTTCCAGCATGAGTTTCGGAATATCGACGTTTGCGGGACATTCCAATCGACACATGTGGCAATGAACGCACAAGTCGGCGATTTCCTTACTGGCCTCGGTCATGCAGACGTCTGCTGGTAAGGCGCCTGTAACGACTCCACGGACCAGATTTGCCTTAGCGCGAGGAGAAGCCTCTTCACGCGGAGCAAAACGAAAAATAGGACACATCCGCAGCAGTTCATTGTGTGTTCGACAAGCTGCGCAGCCGTTGCAACTCCGCGCTGTGTGCAAAATCTCCGCAGGTTGCCAATCAAGTTGCGGCTGGATTACGTCCGGGATTGCCTTGCCGTTCTTCGCATCACCGCTAGTTCTCTGCACGTCACTTTGTGACTGCTGGACGCTGACGCGGCGAAGGTCGTCCGTGATTTCGCGAAAATCAAGCGCAACGATCTTCCCCGGATTGAGAATCTCTTGCGGATCGAACAACTCCTTGATCTCGCTAAAAGCATCGGCTAGCGGTCCGTATTGTTCGGCGACATACGCGGTGCGGCTGAGGCCATCGCCGTGCTCTCCACTAATCGTACCGCCGACGCGCCAGACGTCTTGGTAGATTCGATCTGCAAGGATAGCCATTTTCTGAATGTCTTCCTGATTGGACAAATCCAGGAAGGGTCGGATGTGTAGCTGCCCGTGTCCTGCATGGCCGAAGAACGATGCAGTGACTTGCTCCTTCTTGAGTGTCTGCTGCACGCCGAGTAGGAATTCGGGAAGTTCCGCGGGTGGAACGGCGATATCCTCAATGACGGGAATGGGGCGCGAGTTGCCTTTCAGACGGTAGAGTGTGGGCACGTAGTGTCGCGCCAGCTGCCACAGCATCTGGTGGTCGTATTGGTCGTCAGCGATGTACGAGCCAGAAGCAAGCTGCGCGTCTTGAAGCCTGGACGCGGTATCTGCTAGTTTCGCGGCCAGGTCCGCTGGGGTATCGGCTTGGTGCTCGACGAGGAGGACCGCTTCGGCGGCTTGCGGAATTAGCAACTCATACCGAGGATCGCTTTCGCGGGCGAGACTCAAGTGCCGACGGTCCATCATGTCGCACGCACTCGGTTGTAGGGGCGCCAACTCCAGCGAGCCGCGGGCGGCTCTTTCGAGTGAATCGAAGAACAACAATACGCTACCCACGTGCGAGGGCAGGGGAGAGGTGGTCAGCGTTGCAGCCGTGATAAGGCCAAGTGTCCCTTCGCTGCCCGTGAGCAGCCGCGCCAAATTCAGGTGATCGGCTTCACTGATGTCGTCGATGCGATAGCCGCAACGGTTGACCAATGTGCGCGGCTGACAGGTAGGGATGAACTCGGCGTAGCGGTCGAGGATCACCTGCATGCCATTGAGCAGATGCGGTAACGGAGCAGCGTTTCGGTTCAGGTTCGCTGTCGAGGTATTATGGCTTGCGAGCGTGACGAGTTCTCCGCTGGCGAGCACAACTTCCAACGATTCGACATGTTTTCGTGCCGATCCGTACACGGGCCAATGGCTTCCAGAACCGTCCAGCGAGATGACGCCACCCATTGTTGAGACGTGGCTCGTTGCCGGATCCGGACCGAATCTCCGGCCCAGCGGCTCGAGCTGACGGTTCAGGTCGTCGAGTACCACGCCCGCTTGCACGTGAACCGTCCGATCGTTGATTTCCATCACGCGACGCATGTAGCGTGAAAAGTCAACAATCAGCCCGGGACCAATCGACTCGCCGGCGAGGCCTGACCCGCTACCGCGCGCGTGCAGGGGAATCTCGTTGGAAGCGGCGTAGCATACTGTAGCCACGACGTCCTCAACGGTGCGTGGTCGGACAACGCCCAGTGGTTTTACTTCATAGATACTCGCATCGGATGAATACAATTGAACAAACAGATCATCGCACCGGACTTCGCCAGCAAGCTGCCCGCGAAGGTCCTCTTCGATGCGCTGTTGTTCAACATCCATTGCGAAGCCTTCGATTTAATTCCGAACGTCGAATGCTGAATCCCACAAGTTAATCTCTCTGGGAGGGGTAGTCCGCTTTGACAGAATCTCGCGGGACGCGAGTCCTATCGTTATCAGCAATTCTGTCTTCCGTCATTTCTGCACACTTTCCATTCTTGCTGCCAACTGTCGGTAGCGCTCGTGTGTTTCCAAGTCGAACTGGCCGTGACTGTCCATTTCCTCGACGCCTCGATACTGTGCCTGGCAGCGATAGCACATCAGGGCATCTCCAACCAGCATGTAGAGCAGCACGTCAATGAGTGCGGTTGCAAATAGAATGCCAAATGTCCAGATCACGTCGGCGTAATACCAGGCAATCGAGCTCCCGACGATCCCCACCACGACGAGCCCTACACCCAGCCGCTGGGGAAAGTCCTTTCGCACGAATAAATCCGTGCTGGGGCAGACCAGGCACCGTTTGACTCGATTCCCTTCGATCGCATCGTCCGCGATTGTGATTTTGCCCTGGCAATGTGGGCAGTCGAGCGATGTGGTATGGGCGTCGAAGAAGACTCGGACGCCTTCTTCGCAAGAGGGACACGCGTAGGTTATGTTCACAGTTGATTGGTGGACGACGAAAACTGGTGTAGGCCGCGTTGCTACGCAACGCCGGAAGCTCCCCCGATTATAGCGGGAACTGCGACTCCGTAGACAGTAGCAGTGCCATCGTTTCGCCCACAAAAGTGCCGATCACCGCAACGTAAAGGATGCCCGTAGCACTTTGTGTATTGGGGATTTTCAACGTCTGCCACGCCATCCAGGTCATCACGGCAACACCGACTAATCCAAACGTCCAGCGCAGCGCGACGAACAGCAGCCAACGTTGTGTGATCGCCTCGGTGACCGCGATCTCGCTCCCGAGGCCGATGGCCGAGCACATTATCTGTAACGTTACCGCGATGGCCAGCGCGATCAACAAACGCTGCAGCGGCACCAAATCCATGGTCGGCGTATTCAAGTACCAATGACCAAGCAACATTGCTGCCATGGTGATGCCCAGCAGAAGTCCGGACGTTACCGTGGCCGCGTGGAACAGGAACACACCACCCGATGTAGGTTGGGAAGCATCTTCCTCAACGGGGGCAATCGTACTGGCATTTGACAGCTGCGGTTCCGTGACCACGGCCTGTGGGCTGTCGTCATCGGCCGCTCGGTCCACCTGAGCAAGGGAACCCGCGAGCGCAGAAACCGTCACAAGCAGCAACATTAGCTTCCCTGGTCCCGGCTTTTCGAATAACCAATAGATCGATCCCAGATAGCTGCAGACCGCCGCCGTCACTGCGTACCACAGTATTTCAGGGGCCGCCGTGAAACCCAGCAATGCCGCCAGCGCGGCGAGGCCTAGCGTGACATACAAGTGGTTGCGAAAGTAACCGCTGGTCACCAGTTTTGGCGAAGTAATGAACATGCCCAACGCCAGGCCGAAGGTCAATCGGAGCAGAAACTGGACGAGAAGCGACATTGCGTATTCAGAAGCGGAGAGAACCGAGCAATCGGAAGGAGTCGTTGATTCGTGCCTCAGGTCTTGTGTGACGCTGCGTATCGACTTTGCCTGCGGGCGACGGACAGCTAATTGTGCTTGCCGTAGATCAGCGTCATGACTTCCGACCGGCTAGACAAGTTCGATCGGAACAGACCTTTCATGGCTGACGTCACACAAAGACTGCCCGGTTTGCGAATGCCGCGGATCGACATGCAAGAGTGGGCCGCCTCGATCACGACCGCCACGCCCTTCACGTCGAGTTCTTGAATCAGCAGGTTGGCGATCTGCTCGGTCATTCGCTCCTGGACCTGCGGCCGACGTGAGTACTCCTCGACGACCCGCGCCAGCTTACTCAATCCGACAACCTTTCCGTTGGGGACGTAGCCAATGTGTGCCTTGCCGTAGAACGGGAGCATGTGATGCTCACACATGCTATTGAAAGTGATGTCACGAACTAGCACCATTTCGTCATATTCTTCAGTGAAGAATTTCTTCAGGTGCGTGCTCGGGTCGGAATGCAGGCCGCTGAACATTTCGGCGTACATCCGCGCGACGCGGGCTGGCGTTTCGAGCAAACCCTCGCGGTCGGGGTCTTCGCCGACTGCGGCAAGGATCTCACGCACTGCTCGCTCGATACGAGGCAAGTCGACTTCTGGGGAGGCCTGGTGATTGCTCGATGCGTCGCATTCACCGGAGAGGGAGCCGCGATCTACGGATGCGGAAGCGCTATTTTCGTTGGTCATGCCTGATTCTTGGATGGGAGCGGGATTCCCAAACTGCCGATCCTACGCTCACACTATCTCAGCCGTCAACCGAGGCGATCCGGAGGCTCACCTCTCGCCCGCAGCGAATGCGCCTTGTCTAATTAGTGCTAAAAGGTGGCGGGTATCCGCCGTCACGGAGCTTCCGTGGCGTGCTGTTGTCAAATTCCCGCAAGGCTTCCAGGAGCATCTGGGCACGCACATCAACGTCGCTTTCGCCAAGTAACCCGCACTTGGTCTTCAGGTCCAACGGTAATGCGAAGCTCACCAAATCGGTAAGGACGCCCAGCGGAATTTCCGCTGAGAGTAGCTCTTCGACATTGGAACTAGTTGGCCGGCCTTGTGGCAGCGCATCCTGGAATTTCTCTGTGAGTTCTGTCTGCAGTGCTGCGCGGGCGTCATCGTTGTCGGAATAGTAAAAGTCGTCTAGCAGCGTGACCTTCGCCTCACGGTAGAGGTGTTCAGCGGGTAGCTCGTGTTCGATGAGGATCCGACGCAGTCCTAGCAGCAACAGGTTGTAATGCCCGTCATCCTGCCGCTGATGCGTGACGACCTTTCCCAGACAAGCATGGGGATAAAGCGGCGGACGTCCCTCATAATCAGACTCCCAGCCCGGCGCCAGCATGCTCATCGCAATCAAACCATCGCTATCGAGTGCCGAGTTCAGCATTTCGACATAGCGAGGCTCAAACACGTGCAGTGGTTGCATCACGTGTGGGAACATCACCAGATCGGGCAGAGGGAACAAACGAACGGTCCCTTTGAATCGCTGTTCGTCCATCGTCAAATCTTCCGCGTTCCAAGGCAAATTCATGGCGGGCTTTGGGGTGGTGAAATTTTGAAATAGCGGGATTTTATATTTGTGTACGGCAGTCGCGGCGAACCTTACGAATCTCCAACGCGACAAGGCAGTTATGCCGGTTCATCCGTCAAGTGAACTTCGGGAATCAACTCGGGATCGATGTCAATATGCGGGATTTCCTCTTCGCTTTCTAAGACTGCCTCAAAGCACTTTTCGTATTGTTGGAGAAATGCTTTGAGATTGAGGCCTTGATAGAAGTCGGGGTATTCACGCAGGTAGTTGCAGCTGGTGGTGTAAACTTTTCGCGCTCCGCGAGTGTTTCCGTTTCCGAAGTGATGTAAGGCCACGGCGACCTGGATCATGCCCTGGTAAAATCTACGCGCGTCGCCTCGATATTCTGTCCAAAGTTCTTCCCAAGTCTCGTGGGCCTCGAAAAAGTCGCACTCGTTAAAGTACTCGATCCCTTTTAGGTAGAGCGGATCGTAGGAGGCGGGTTCGTCTGACATCGGTGGGGCGGTGGAGGGTGGCTCGGCATGATCGAAGCTCCAGCAGATTATAGGCATCTGGTGGCGGCGAGGCCAGCGAACCGTCACGAATCCCCTTTCCAGGGTGATACAGCGCATTTTGACGGGATCGGCCGCGTCTTGACATCAAAAACCTGAGCGCCACAATGACGCCTGATGTCGAGCGAATCCGCTTCACTCGACATTCTTGCAGACTGAGCGAGAACAGGTCCGTGGCCCCAACCGACAGTGAATTCGCGACCAAGCGTCACGCCGCCAAAGTGGTCCGACGGCTGAAAGCCGATTATCCTGAGGCCCCCTGTGCGCTAAACCACAAGACACCTTTTCAACTGCTCATTGCCACGATCCTGTCGGCCCAGTGCACGGACGAGCGAGTCAATTTGGTGACAAAAGATCTGTTTCGCAAGTACAAGAAGCCCGCCGATTTCGCCGCAGCCCCCATCAAGGATCTGGAGAAGGCGATCAAGAGTACCGGCTTCTTTCGCAACAAAGCGAAAAGCATCAAAGCGTGCAGCACCGACTTGATGGAGAATCACGGTGGCAAGGTGCCGGAGGATCTGGAAACGCTCGTTCGGCTGGCCGGAGTCGGCCGCAAAACAGCGAACGTCGTGCTCGGTACCGCCTTTGGTCTGGCGACCGGCGTGGTCGTTGACACGCACGTCGGGCGGATCAGCCGCCGGCTCGGGCTCACTGAATCTCAAGACGCGGTCAAGGTCGAACGCGATCTAATGCAACTGCTACCAAAAAAAGAATGGATTATGTACTCGCATCGCATGATCTACCACGGTCGCGCGATATGCTCGGCGCGGCGGAAGCCCTCGTGCGACGAGTGCTCGATGAATAAGTTCTGTCCGCAGATTGGCGTGTAGGCGTATTGCACTCGAACCTCGTCAACTCCTTGAAACATCAGACTATCACCATAGGAAATCGGAACCTATGATTCTCTCCGGTAATGAGATTCTCAAACGCATGGGCTCGGACATCGAGATTGATCCGTTCGATCCGAGTCGGGTCAATCCCAACAGTTACAATCTCACACTGCATAACGAGCTGATGGTCTACGAGGAGGTAGTCCTCGACATGGCCAAGGCCAATCGAGTGCGTCGCATCACAGTTCCCGCGGAGGGGATCGTGCTGAGCCCAAATCAGCTCTACCTCGCCCGAACGTCCGAACGGACGGTCACGCATAACTTGGTGCCGCAGATCGAGGGCCGTTCGTCGATCGGACGGCTAGGCCTGTTTGTTCACGTGACGGCCGGTTTCGGTGACGCTGGCTTCGCCGGATACTGGACGCTGGAGATGTTCGCGGTCCAGCCGGTGCGCATCTACCCGCATACGGAAATTTGCCAGATCTTCTATCACGAACTCACCGGCCAAGTGGACGAGTACGACAGCAAGTACCAGCACAACCGCGATATTCAACCGAGCTTGTTGTTCGAAGAGCTCGATCCCGATCGACAGAACGATCCGCAATTGCCGCTGGACTTCGGCCTAGAGAGATCACACAGCTAGCGCGACTTACATGATTGCGAAGTAGTTCTCGACGGCATAGTCAAAGTACTCCTTGCACATCAGTGGCGGGACGTCAAGGTAGTGGCAGTAGTTACGAATCTGCAGCAGCAGGTCGCGCGGCTGGCAACAACGGTACGGCCGCTTGACCGGCTTGTAGTGCGTGTCGATCAGGTAGTCGAGTGCCTCTTGGTCGAATTCAATCCCGACGATCGGCGCCATGATGCCGAACAACTTGCGAAACTCTTCCTCGCTCGGGTCGGGGACCTCGATCTTGTAGGGAATACGACGCAGGAATGCGTCATCGACCAAGTCTTTTGGTTCGAGGTTGGTCGAGAATACGATCAGCTGATCAAACGGCACCTGAATCTTCTTGCCGTTGACCAATTTCAAAAAGTCATAACGCTTTTCAAGTGGCACAATCCAGCGGTTGAGTAACTCGTCCGTTGTCATCCGCTGGCGTCCGAAGTCGTCGATCACCAACGTGCCACAGTTACTCTTCATCTGCAGCGGCGCTTCGCTAACGTTGTTGCCTGAACTGGGCATCACCTCAAGGCCATCCATGGTCAGTTCGCCACCCACAACAATTGTGGGCCGGCGAATGCGGACCCAGCGGCGATCGATGGCTGTCGTTTGCAGCGGACCGCCGGATTCTTCCAGCGGTACCTCTTCATGTAGTCCAGGGTCGAACACGCGCATGATCTCGCCGTCAAAGCCAAGCGCGCGGGGAATCCACACCGTGTCGCCGAAGGCCTTGGTCACGCGTTCTGCGATACTCGTCTTACCGTTACCTGGCGCGCCAAACAGGAACAAGCCGCGTCCCGAATTAACCGCGGGGCCTAGGCGTCGTAGCATTTTCTGGTTCACCAGCAAATCAGAAAATGCGTTCTGCAGATCTTTCACTGTCGGGTGAACCTTCGTCAGCGTTTGCTCCGTTACGCTATCGATATAGGCTTTGAGGGGTACCGGAGCGGCGCCGAAGTAGCTGCACAGTTCCGTGAGTTTTTTGGCTGTCTCGCGGCCCATGTCGGTGAGCTGATAGACGTAGTCGTTCATCGCCGCAGCACCCCGATAAGCAACCAGTTGTGCTTGCTTCAGGCCAGCGAGAATCGGTTCGATCAGTCGGAACGGAACTGCGTGCTGGTCAGCTAATTGGTGCCCTGACATGTCTCCGACTGCCGCCAAACATTTCAGCACCAAATGTTCCAGCTGGCCTTCGCTAATGCCTGCCTGGGCCAATGTCTCGGGTTCGCGAGGTTCCCAGTGGCGCTCTTCTTCCTCGACGCTCGCCAATTCAGTGTTCTGGAGCGCGGGATGAACCGTGGGCGGCGCGGGTTTCGGTGCGACCTGATTGATGGAAGCGGGCGGTTGAGGGATCGCTGCTCCCACGGGCTCAGGAACGTCTTCGCCCTGCGCGAGTTTGTTGATGCGGCTTAGCAGCGAGTCCAGATCCGCGCTGCTGTCGCTGGATGTTGGCTGAGTTGGCGGAGAGAGGCTTTCTGAGGACATGGTGAGCAAGTTTCGCTGCAAGGTAGTTGGGGCGCACCGCCGCTGACGACGGAGGAAACCGTTGTGCAAGGGTAGGTTTCAGAACGCAACCGAGCAAACCAGGAGGGCACACCTGTCGCGATCGTGCCGATTGTGTGGGTGCGCGGGGCCGCTTACTTCGTCAGCAGCAGATAGACGACCGCGAGAGCAATCTGCATCACGGCAAACGGCACAGCAACCTTAACGAAGCGAATAAACGAGATCGGCACGTCGTGTTTGTGCATCACGGTCACGGCGACCAAGGTCGATGCGGAGCCAATCGGCGTGATGTTCCCGCCCAGGTTCGCCCCGAGAATCACCGACCACCACAAAGGCGAGTCGGGACTGACATCAGGCATCGCACCGAGAATCTTAGCGAGCATCGCCGCGAGCGGGATGTTGTCGGTCACGCTGCTGCAAACGGCTGCGGCAACCAACAATGCTGCGCTGCCGAGCTTATCGCCCAAGTCCACAAGTAAAGCTAGTACGCTGCCTAGCGCTTCCAGCACGCCGGCGTATTCCATCACGTAAATCACGACGAACAGTCCTGCGAAGAAACCAAGCAAATCCCAGTCGACGATCCGATAGATTTGGTCAGCCTCGGACTTGTACCGAATCAGCGCGATCACCGCGAAAGCCATGGCTACGAAACCCATACCTAAATCGCTCACCCAGGGGAGCACGCTGGTGGTGGCGATGGTCAGGATGAAGAGCACCGTCATCACGGCCCCGAACCAGAAGAAGCCGCGGCTGACGATGCCGTCGTTTTCATCGAAGCTATCGACCATCGCCGCCGCTGATTCTCGCTCAGCGGGATCTTTGATTCGTTCGATCTTGAAGATCTTGGCGGCCATAAACAGTGTGGCCCCCGTAGCGAGTACAACGTACGGCGAACTGTAGATCAGGAAATCGACGAAGCTGATTCCCGCGGCGGTGCCCACGATGATGTTCGGCACGCTGCTGATCAGCGTCAGCAGTCCGCCAATGTTCGTTAGCAGGCCTTCGGTCAACAGGAAACCCAGCAGTTTGTCCTTACGCTGCAGCTTATCGAGTGATACGGCAGTGAGCGAACCGACGATCACCATCGCGGTGACGTTGTTGAGCACAGCCGAGAACACGACCGTCATTACGCCGTAGTATGAAAGAAGCAACAGCGGATCACCACGCGACAATTTCGTCACCTTGATCGCCAGCCATTTGAATAAGCCCGATCGGGAAATCACGTCCACGAATACGCTAGAACCGAGCAAGATGACTATCACGCTCCAATCGATTGCCGGAATGTACAACGGCATGTCGATCTCGTGACCGCCCACGTGCACTTCTGCGTCTTCTTCCGTAGCGAGTTCGTTTGCCTCGAGCGCCTCGACGGCGTCCTGTTCCTCGACCAAATGGCTTCCCACTACCACTTCCTCGACAGGGAGCAGATGGAAGGCCGCTCCCAGTAGCAGACACACGACCGCGAAGACGCCGGCGATGACCGACTTCTTGGCGTGGAGTTTCTCTTCGAACGCGAGGCTTAGAATCAAGCCTAGCAAGAGAAAGGCGAACAGTACCGTCGCACCCGCACTGGCGGAGGACTCAGCAAGTAGCGGCAACATCATACAGTTCGTCCTTCTCGCTCACACAGCTCATGGCAGGCGGCAGGCTGCTATCAGGTAACAATCTCTCACAACATCAACAGCGGCGTTTTTCGGAGTTCTACCGCGAGTGGGTAGGCGAGCCCGTGCATTGCCAGCTGATCGTCGTCCTTCGTGTTGAGCACAAGCAGATCGACGTTGTGTTGTTCAATCAGTTGCAGATGCTCTCGCATGCGATGTCCCAGCGAGACCGAGTGTTCAACCGAGACGTTGACTTCTGTATCGAGCAGTACTTTTTGGCACGACTCGGCGTAATCGAGAGGATCCTTAAGCAATTGCTTAGGCAGTTCTTCCGCGACCGTGTCGGTGTCGATCGCGGGGATTTTCGAAATGGCTTCGATGGTCCGGTGCAGGGTTTGGTCGTCTTCGACGTGCGAGAGGATGACCTTCCCACCGGGCTGAGTCAATGCAACGGCGTAGTTCACCAGTCGATGGTCGCCGGCCAGATGGTCAGTGATCGCCATCACGACGTCCAAGTTTTGCATCTGGTCGCCGTAGTCTTTGTCTTCCTTGGGGTTGGGGATCAGCAGCACCGGCACATCGGTGATTTGCGTCAGCACGTCCACCGCGTCGCCCAAGCTATGCGGCCAACTCCAGGCGTCGGAGTGCAGATTGCGGTAAGTGACTAGCAGTTCCGCCTGCTTTTCGTCGACGATCGACAACAGTTCGCGAACGTTGCAGGTCGCGTCGATCGAGACGTGCTCCAACTCAATTGGCTTACCGTCATTGCCCACGCCCAGGAATCGTGTCAGATGCTCCTGAAGTTGGGGATCGACCGTTGGTTGGTCCGTGATCAGCAGGCCGTGAGTCAAACTGACGGGCGTGTATTCGAACGGCGTTCGGGTGGCTGCCCGGAACTCGCTTTCAAACTGGTCAAGGTTGGTCATTGTAAACGCTGTGAGCGGTGGGTTGTCGGGCATGAGCTGGTAGCTACCCACGTTGCCAGGCAACGTAGCTGGGGATAATCTACACGCTGAAGTCCACAGCCCATAGCCCATAGCTGACACACCTACCGATGCAATTTGTAATCACTGCCGTCGGGCCAGATAATCGAGGTCTGGCCGATCCGATCGTCCACTGCGTGACCGAGTTAGGCGCGAATATCGGGGAAATCCAGATGTTCGACCACGATCAGGAGTCGGTCTTTTCCATGCTGACCCGCGTCGAAATGGACCCGGCGCGAGAGGACGAACTGGAAACGGCCGTCCAGGAAATCAGCGAACGCACTGGACTGTCGATTCGCACCTGGAGTCATCCTGCTGGCAACCGTCGACCCCGCATCGCGCTGTGCGCGACGTATCGTCGCGAGACGCCACGGGCGGTGCTTGAGGCCGTGCAGTCGGCGTCGATCGATGCCGAAGTGGCCGCGATGATCAGCAATCGCAAGGCATGCCGGCCACTCGCGGAGGAGTTCAGTGTGCCTTGGTTTGAAATTGGCGACGACGCGGGCAATGCCGACGACCAGCGTATGATTGACATCTGCGACCAGCAACAGATCGACTACGTGGTGCTGGCGCGATATATGCGGATATTGCCGCCGTCCAGTGTGTGGAAATACGCAGGTGGTCGCATCATTAACCTGCATCACGGACTGTTGCCGAGCTTTCCCGGGATTCGGCCCTATCATGATGCGTACGCCGTGCGGATGTTAACCTTCGGCGCGACATGCCATTTTATCGTGCCCGAACTTGACGCGGGGAATCAGACCATCAATCAATCGACCTTCAGCGTCCCTCCGGGCACCTCGCTGGAAGAGGTCATTCGCATCGGTCAGGAAGAGAACGAGCCCAAATGCCTGACCGAGGGAGTCCGTCGGGTGGTCGCGGGCGAAGTGCAACTGCATTTCAATCGGGTGGTAGCGACAAAGTAATGTCGTGTTTTGACGGCTGAAGCAGTTGTGAGGCTTCTGGCGCGGGTCTGCCATTTTCTTGACCTATCGGGAGCCCCTGAATAGGGTGGAGATACCGGAACAGGCAAGCCATCTCTCCACCATTCTCTGTGGGACCTTCGATGATTTTACGACTTTGCACGGCGATTGTATTCACGTGTCTACTGGTTGCATCTTCAGCAGCTCAGACAATTCGATTTGATACAAACGTGGGTACGTTCGATATGGAATTGAATCCGACGGGCAACCCCAACCTGCAAGGACATGTTGACAATCTTATGGCGTACATCGACAGCGGTCGCTACGACCGGACTGTCATCAACCGTGCCGCCGAGGGCTTCGTGATGCAGATGGGCGGATTTCAGCTGGATACGCTGACACTCCCGGCGACGTTTGATGACTTCAATGATGTCGAGTCCTTCGGCAATGTGACCGTCGATGCGGACAACGATGGCACCGTCGATTTCGATGTGACTGGTTTGGGAAATGAACGCGGCACGGTCTCGCTAGCGTTGAGCGCAGGTGACGCGAATTCCGGTAACAGCAGTTTCTTCGTTAACGTGGACGACAACACGGGATCGCTCGACGCACAGAACTTCGTCGCGTTCGCCAATATAACGAACATGGCAACTATCGATTTGATCATGAGCCTGCCACAGACGGACTACGCCGGTGGTAGCTTGGCTGGCGATGATGTGCCGACGCTGAACAACAACATGTCCGTGTTCATTGAGCGGGCATTTGTGCTCGAATCGCTGGCAGATCAAGCCGCCGAGGATCGAGCGGCAGTGGACGCGACGATGGGCGATATGATGGACGGCATGATCATGGAAGACATCGCGGCGCTCACTGCTATCAGCGGTGACGGATCGGCGCCAGCGCCATTTGCAGCCCAAACGATCGCAGTGCCCGAGCCGGCTGCCCTGGTGCTGGCAGTGGGAGCGTTGGTGATGATCTACATCATGAAACCAAATAGAAAATGACCGCTAGCGATTCTGACAGCCATCTGATTCGATAACTTCCCAGAGCCCGGCCTCTTTGAGTGCCGGGCTTTTTTTCTTGGGCTGTTTTTTCCCGCCGGGATGCCGTCCGAAAGAAATTTCTGAAAACTGCGAAACTGCTCTTGTCAGCGTGGTAGGCTCTTCCTACTATCCCGCCGCCTCGGAATTTTCGGGGCACTCTTCTACCAATCTTTTCAGCAGTCTTGTTCCGATGAGTGATCGTTGCATGGGCACGTTCGCGTCGCGGGATCGCTGGTTATGTCGCGGGACATGCCATGTGCGGTCGAGCGCTCGCATTGCGCCTAGGCGGAAGCAAATTGGGACAAAAGACAGGAGATGCATCGGATGAGGAAGTCAACTTGCCTCCTACCGAAAGTGATTTTCACCCTCGCGTTTGGCCTTGCGCTCACGATTGGGCAGCCTGAAGCTTCGTTCGCCCAGGACGACGTGCTGCCGTCAAGTTCTCAGTCAGGCAGCTTTTTCAATCGCCAACTGGGTACGGCGCTGCGATTCAACTACCACACGCGCGGATACGGTACGCAAGACGACGTGTTCTCTCTGGGCGGCATGAAGGTCTTCAACATGGACGGCGCGACGGCGTTCATTGACGGCCAAGGTACGCTTAGCGACGACTTTGGCGGCGGTTTTAACCTCGGTGCCGGCTATCGTCAGCTGACGACGTTGGGGCTCGACTTTGATCCGCAACGCATCATGGGTGCCAGCTTCTGGACCGACGGGCAAAGCAGCGCGAACGACAATTTCTTCACGCAGCTTGGCTTCAGCCTCGAATCCCTCGGTGATGCCTACGACATTCGTTTTAGCGGCTATTTTCCACTGGATCGTACCAAAACGGGAGATGTCGCGCTGACGGGCTCAGGCACTCCGTTTTATTCAGGAAACAATATCTTCGGGGCCACCGAGTCGTTTGGTGTCGATACGGCGCTGGACGTGCTTGATCTCGAAGGTGCGGTGCGTGTCGCCGATTTGGAAGCATGGGCATTCGCTGGTGCTTACTACGTGGGTGGCGGTGCGAACGATACCGCCGGTTATCGCGCTGGTATGCGTGGCTACGCACTGCCCGACTTGGCCGTTTCAGCGTCTATCACTGACGATGACATCTACGACACGAATTTCCTATTCGGCATCACTTGGTTTATCGGGCGTACGCACAAAGGCAATGCGCCATGCGGAACGCTGCTCGATCGTTTCCGCGAGCCGGTGATTCGTAACGACTTCATCGCGATGGAGACCGGCCGCGTCGATCGTCAATCGGGCGACGCACTCACCTCGCCTACCGACGACGAAGCCATTCGCGTGGTGCACGTCAACAGCGGTGCTGCTGCAGGTGGCGATGGTACGTTTGAGAATCCGTTCGACCAGATTTCTGATGTCGATGCCTCGCTTCTCGCCAACAGCATGGAAGGTGACATTATCCTCGTGCACGGCGGGTCGAGCTACGCCGGTGCCGACGCCCAGGCCACATTCCAGCCTGATCAGATCGTGCTTGGCGAAGGTGTCGATCAAGACATGAACGCCATCCCCCATGTTGTCGCGACCAACGAACTTGGGAATATCAACCTGCCAGAGACGGTCGCCGGTGCTCAGATGGGCCCACGTCCAACGATTTCTGCCGCCGGTCTGACTCCCTTTACGCTTGCTGATAACAACACGATCAACAACTTTACGATCAATGGCACGGGAGCAGAGACGGCCGTCCTAGCCGATACCGTGGCCACGCCGACCCTGCAGAACTTGCAGATCAACGATGTCGCGACGGGCCTCGATCTACGCGACATCACTGGCACGGCTGTCGTCGAGAATACCGTTCAAATCAATCGTGCCTCGGCGGCTGCCGTCAACGTGTTCGGCGGCACCGATGGCATGTCAATCGCCGCGACGATCAATGCGTCGACAGGCAATTCATTGCGGGTTCAGGGCCGCACCGGCGGCACGGTCGACTTCACTGGAACCGTCGACGACACGATGGATGAGGATATGAATCCGGTCGCGACCAACAGCCAAGGCATCCTCATCGGGGGCTTGGCTGCTGGCGAAGAGAATGTTGATGCCACCGTCAATCTCACCAATGCCCTGAACCTTCGCGTTGCCGGTACCGACAACGGGCTGGGAATCGTGAACAACGAAAACACGATTGTTAATGCGAGCGGTACATTCGAAATCGCCTCGGCTGGTACGGCCAATGGCATATTCATCTCTGAGAATGAAGGCTCCACAGTCAATGCGAGCGGGACGTTCGAAATCGACGCAGCTGATACCTCCAACGGCATGCTTGTTTCGAACAACCTAACCACTACGGTGGATGCCACTGGTATGTTTGATGTCCGTGGTGTCGACACCGCCAATGGCGTTGTGATCGCCAACGGAGATACGGGTTCGACCGTGACCTTCGCGGACCTCAACGCGACCGCCGTCGATGGCAACACGGTGGACGTGCGTCAGGGTGGGACGGTTACAATTACCTCGGATACTACCACCGATCCCGATCGCAGAATTGCCAATACGGGCACCGGTATCGCGTTCTTCAACGAGGGTGACCTTCTAAATGCCGATCTGAACGCGGCCGTTACCGTTAACTCGAACATTCTGAACTCGGGTGGCGGACTCGCCGTTCAAGTACAGAATCGCTTGGAAGGCGACGTCACCTTTGCTGGCACCATCGACGTCTCTGATGGTATGTCTGGCGGTTTGCTGGTTCAGGATAATGAAGATGGCATCATCCTGTTTAGCAATGCCCTTACGCTCGATACGGGCACCGGTGACGCGGTCACCTTGCTGAACAACGAAAACGCCGTGACGATGGCGACGATCAGCTTCGCGGATCTCGACATCGACACGACCAGCGGTGATGGGTTTACGGCAATGGGTGGCGGAAATCTAATCGTTACCAGCCTCGGTGGTACCAACAATATTGATGTGATGGGCACCGGAGTAGCGCTCACCCTCGATGGGATGACGATCGATCCTGCCAACGTCACGTTCAACGAGATCAACTCCGTCGGTGGTACCGAAGGCATCGTTCTTCGCGACCTGGAAGGAACTGGCCAAGTCTTCATCGGCGGAGGTTTCAGTCCCGGCGATGGTGGAATGCTTTCGACCACCGGACAGGCAATCACAATCGACAATGTCCCGAACGTTTCGCTGGCAAACTTGATGATCGGAGAAACTGGCACGCCAAGTGTCGGACCAGGTCTGTTGGTGACCCGTCAGATGGCTGGGTCAAATGTTGCGATCAACAACTTGGAAGTGACGACATCCGGTGCAGGGCATTCCGTCAATGTTACGGATAACCTAGATGGAACCATTACGTTTAACACCTTGGCAGCAACGAGCGAGGGCACCGGCGACGCGGTCCGATTGAGTAACAATCTCGACGCCACCGTGGCTTTCAACGACATGACCACTGCGGCGACCGGTGGCGGGACGGCATTCAATGCGACGGGCTCGGGTAATCTGAGCGTGCTCGGCACCAACAGCGCGTCGGCGACCGGCGGATCGGGCGTAGTCATTGCAGATCAAACGATTGTGGGCGGCGCCACGTTCCAAACGGTTGACGTATCTGGTGGCACCAATGGTGTGAGCCTCACCAACGTGGATGGCGCGCTCGTGACGATCGGCTCAGGTACGACCGTAGGCGATGGCGGAACGCTGTCGACGACCGGTACCGCAATCGAAGTGAACAATGTCGACAGCGTGGCTGTGAACAACATGATTGTCGACAACGACACGGGTCCATCTATCGGACAAGGCGTACTCGTAACCAATCAGGACACGGGTTCTACCGCGACATTCAATACGCTCACGGTTCGTGGCACCACCAACACCGGTGTGAATGTTAACGGCAACCAAGACGGCACGATTATCTTCAACGATCTTGAGGCGACCACAACTGCTGGAACTGCGATCTCAGTAGTCGGTAACAACAACGCGACGACAACCTTTAGCAATATGGATGTCACGACAACCGGCGGAGTTGGCTTTAGTGCCGCAGGTACAGGTACCCTGGTCGCGACACGCACTGCTGGCAACACCAACGATATCTCAACCGACAGTGGCCAAGCGATCAGCATGGTGGGAACGGAAATCGGCGTGGCAGGATTTACGGTCGATACCGTCAACGTAGCTGCCGGCACCGGAACAGGCGTTGGTCTGACGGACGTATCTGTCGGACCTGTGACCCTTGGCTCGGGCACGAACGCCGGCGACGGCGGCACGATCGTGACGGCGGTTAATGCTCCCAACAATGCGATGTCAATCAGCAACGTAGAAAACTTGACCGTAACGAACATCAATCTGCAAAACACTGGAACGGGCGGCGGACTGAGCGTCACCAACCAGGCTGCTGGTTCCGATGCAAACTTCAATACTCTTGTGGCTACCGCGGTAGCTGGCGATGCAGTGAACGTCAGCGGAAATACGGATGGCACGATCGATTTCACCGATCTCGATGCCAGCACCACAGGTACTGGTGGTGCGGTCGTTCTGAGCAACAACAACGCCGCGACGGTTTCCATCAACGGGATGACCGCCGCTGCGACGGGCACTGGTGCTGGTTTCAGCGCGACCGGCTCGGGTAACCTGGCCGTCGGTGGTACTACGAGCATCGATACCACCACCGGCAAGGCGCTGGAAATCGTCGGTCAGAATATCTCGGCGGCCTCGAATTTCGATACGGTCAACATGACTGGAACGATCGACGGTACGGCAATAGAGTTGAGAGATGTGACCGGATCGTTGGTCAGCGTCGGTTCTGGGACAACCGCCGGAGATGGTGGAACCGTTCGAAGCGAGGACAACGATGGATTGGACGAAGAGCCAGCAATTCTCGTAGACAACGTTGCGTCTCTTACAATGGAGAACATCATCGTTGACAACGCCGCGACGAATGGCAGAGGTATCGAAGTTAGAAATAATGCGGCGGGCACCCGCACGTTTGACGGCATGGTGGTAACTACCGGTACAAACGCAGGTTCGAATATCGATATCTACAACAATAGCGGTGGAACGACGACTTTCAACAATGTGACAGCTGACAGCTCGATCGACTTCGCTCACGCGATCCAAGTTCGCGACAACACCGCTGGTACGGTCAACGTCGCGACAGCTACGGTGACATCGGACTTGGGAGATGGATTCCGGGTCACCAACAACGGGAACACCAATGTTAATTTGAGCAACTTTGACGTCACGACTGGCTCTGGCGACGGACTGAATATCGATGGCACGGGCAATGTCACAACAACCGGGACCAACACGATCACGGCTGCCACCGGCATCGGGATCAACGTGACCAATGCCGAAAACGCCACAATCGCCAACGTAACGGTCGACGCGAATGGCGCGAATGCAGTCAACATGAGCCACACTGCCGCCACCGCTTCCGACGTAGCCTTGAACAACGTGACCATCAACGACGGTACTCAGGGCATCAATATTTCGGCCAATGGCACGGGAGAATTTGATATTACGATGGATGAATTGCTGATCACTGGAGTCGATACGGAAGCCATTACGTTCGATACCGGTGCTAGTGCCGATCGTGTGGACCTTACTTTGACTGATAGTAACATCACTGCGGGAGATGCGAGTGCGTTTGCCGCAACACTTAACGATTCGAACACGGCGGACGTACGATTTGTGATCGATGACAACATTATCTCCAACAACAGCGGTACCGCCGGCAACGATCGGGCCGCGCTCCAGCTTGACCTAACTAGCGGCATGCTGCTCAGTGCTCGGATTGGTAACCTGATCAATAACGAGAACGATCCTCCCCTTCCGTTGGGAGACAGCAATCGAATCACCAACGGCTCGGCCGACGGCGATCCGCTTCGCGTGACAGTAAACGATGGTATTCTCAATCTTGATCTGAGAGACAACACCGCTCTTGGTGGTACCATTGAGTTCTCACTCACCAACGATGGTGGTACTTTCAATCTGGTTGATGCCGCGGATACCCTTGCCGGTGACAACAACGTGGGCACGGTTGTCGACACTGGGCCGGACCCCATTGTTACCACGGCACCGCCGATTTTGGCACCGACGCCGTAGTCTGGCTTGATCGCCGCGAGGGGCAATGTTTACTGCCAACCTAACTTGCCCCGCCTGTGGATGGCGGACCACGTGTGGCGAAGCGGAAGTTGCGCGGCGGTTGCGGACGCTCGGTCTACTGAAGCGGGCACCAAATCCGCCGGAGGAACTGCTCAGCGAGCTGCTGGCCGCGCACGTTAGCGAGTTGCCCTGCGATCAGTGCCAGACGGTCGGCTTGGTTGCTGCCGGTGCCATCGACGACGAAGATGCCGGTGACTGGCAGCAGGCCGTGGTGTGCGAAGTCTGCCGAAAGCCAATCCCGCCTGAGCGAGTCGAGGTGTTTCCCGACGCGCGGCGTTGCGTCGGATGTCAGGATGTCGCGGATCGAGGCGAAGAGCCAGACAAGCCGGAGTTCTGCGAAAAGTGCGGCGCGCTCGTCGAACTCCGAGTCAGTCGGGGCGGCGGAATCACTCGCTACAAACGATTCTGCACCGGCCACCCCCCGTGCCGGCTCTAGCGGTCGGGCTGCTTAAGTGGGATGATAGCTAACGATCGGTCTCAAAAACACCGTCGGTCCCCTTTCCGCCATCATCCTTCCCCCGTCCGCCCCGCGCCTTGCCCACACTCGTTGCCACCGCTGCGTTCGGCCTCGAAGCCGTGGTTGTACGCGAGCTGAAGGATCTCGGCTACGAGTCCAGGATCACGCGCCCTGGACGAGTCGAGTTCGCTGGTGATCTGTCGGCGATCGCGCGGACGAACCTGTGGCTGCGGTCTGCCGATCGCGTGTTGCTGGAGTTGGGTAAATTCCCGGCGACGAACTTCGATGTGCTCTTCGAGACGACGAGAGATCTGCCGTGGGAAGCTTGGATCGCCACAGACGCATCGATCCCCGTCCGCGGTCGTTCGCACAAGTCGCAGCTCTCCAGCGTGCCCGCCTGTCAGCGGACGGTGAAGAAGGCAATCGTGGAGCGACTGCTCGCGCAGCACAAGGTGCACTCGTTACCCGAAACCGGTCCGCCCGTACCGGTGGAAGTGGCGCTGCTGGACGACGAGGCGACGCTGTCGCTTGACACTTCGGGCGACGGGCTCGCCAAACGCGGTTACCGCACGCTCACCGGACCTGCACAGATTCGCGAGACGCTCGCGGTCGCACTTGTGCAGCTGAGCTTCTGGAAACCGGGGCGGCCGCTCGTCGATCCGTTTTGCGGCACCGGGACAATTCTCATCGAGGCCGCACTACTCGGCCGCCGCATCGCACCTGGCCGGCTGCGCGCATTTGCTGCTGAGTCTTGGCCCAGCGTCGCGGCCGAGCCGTGGCAACAGGCGCGTGAAGAGGCGGACGACTTGCAGTTGTCTGCCTTGCCCGAGCGGCCAATCGGCACCGACGTCGACGCAGAATCGCTCAAGCTCGCCCGCTACCACGCCGAGCAGGCAGGCGTCGCGGAAGATCTGCATTTCCAGCAGCGACCGTTTGCCGAGTTGCGGTCGCAACGCAAGTACGGCTGCACGATCATGAACCCGCCCTACGGTCTGCGGTTGGGCGAGGAGCGCGAGGTAGTCGAGCTCTATCGAACCTTGCCCGAGGTGTTGCGTCGGTTGCCGACCTGGTCGCACTATATCCTTACCGCACATCCAGAATTGGAGGAACTCGTCGGCCAACAGGCAGATCGCAGGCGGAAGCTGTTCAATGCCCAAATCGAGTGCACGTACTACCAGTTCTATGGTCCGAAGCCACCGAAGGATAAAACGAACGAGCCGCACGCGGTAACGCATGTAGCTGCACGTGAAGAAAAGCCGCCGGCGACCGTAAAGGCCCAGCTGGCACCTGCTTTCGGCGGACTTCGAAAGGAGGCAAAACGCCAAGCCGAAGAGTTCTCCAATCGACTGCGGAAACTAGCTCGTCACCTGCGGCGATGGCCGACCAAGCGTGGCATTACTTGCTACCGGATTTATGAACGCGACATTCCCGAGATACCGCTGGTGGTCGATCGCTACGAGGACGCGCTGCACATCGCTGAGTTCGAGCGTCCCCACGATCGCACGGCCGCCCAGCATGCTGACTGGCTCGACTTTATGGTGAAGACGGCCGCCGAAACGTTGGAAGTGCCCAGTGAGCTGGTATTCGTCAAACACCGCGCGCGCCAGCGCGGTGCCGCGCAGTACGAACGCGTCGACGACCGCCAGGCGGTACGAATCGTGAACGAAGGCGGCCTCAAGTTCCAAGTGAACCTGTCCGACTATCTCGACACAGGGTTGTTTCTGGACCACCGTCAGACTCGCGCGATGGTGCGAGACCTGGCTGACGGCAAGAACTTCCTGAACTTGTTTGCCTACACCGGATCGTTCACCGTCTATGCAGCGGCGGGTGG
>JANQQA010000303.1 GCA_028285205.1 Bythopirellula sp.
CTGATCGACTCAACCGTCGATCCACGCCGCGCCACAGGCGGCGATGGGAACGACACGATCACGATCGACGCCGGTGGCCGGGCAGTGACCCAAACCGTCGACGCCGGTGAAACCACGATCCAGGTCGCCGGATTCTCGCCAATCGTCGTAGCCGAGTTCCAGACCATCAACATCGCCAACGAAGGACTGGCTGGCGACCTAGCGTTCGAACTCTCCGCGGGCGCCGACAACGCGCTGCTCCAACTGCTATCGATCGTCAGCGACGACGCGACCTCGACCGGCCTGTTCAAACTTTCGGAGTTGACCGGCGCATTCGCTGAGCAAGCGTTCCTGCACGCGGACGAGGTCACTGAGATCCGCTCCGCGGGCGGCGTCGACACGCTGACGATCGACGCGCTAGGCCAGCAGGTTGAGGTGATCGGCTCCGACGTACTGATCGGCGACCTCCCGGCTATCCGCCTGATCGGTTTCTCGAACGTCACAATCGAGAACGCCGCGATACCGGGCGACTTCAACAGCGATCGCCAAGTCAATGGTCGGGACTTCTTGGCTTGGCAACGCGGCTTGGGCACCACGCACGACGCCGACGATCTCACCGACTGGCAAGACAACTATGGCCAACGGCAAACAGCCCTTGCTGCCGCGGCATCAGCGCCACCAGTGGTCTCTACATCGTTATCCCGTGTTGATGAGTTACCCAATGCCAAATTGATTGACGCAGCGATTGCATTAGCGACCTTGGAAAACGAACCGGCTGTACCTCCTGAGCCGGTCGTAACATCAATTCCTGTTAAGGGAGCATTGGGGACCGAACCTGTCTATGGCGTCGTATTAGTGGCGAGCCAAACAAGCGAGCCGATTGCCGAAGGGCCAAGGGAAGCAGTAGCGGGCAACGAGACGCAACTGTGGCTCGACGATGAGTTGTTAGAAGCTGTGTTTGGGTAAACGACTGACTAACACAGCAATCACACCACATGAGGTTCAACTACCTGCGAATTCACTGAAGCTGCGCCAACCTCAGTAGAATAGCTAGTGTGGTAGCGTGTATCGAAGATCACCTCCGAGCTTGGAATCATCAACTTGGAATCGAATTAGAGTCGTTACTCTAAGCAGTGATCAGAGAGATTTGCCCTCAGAAAGCTCTCGATCCGCCCGCGCCATCAGATTTGCCACTGATTCTATCCCTCCACTGGATGCAGAACTCAGTTGTCGTGATCAGAATCAGTTACGGTGAAGAATACTATCCACACTCGAAGAAATTCTCCGACGCCAGAATTTGTAACGGCGCTAAAACGAGATTGCGACTTGCTTTTTGCGTCGCCATGCGGCTGGGTTGTCTGACTTGCCGTGCTGCTCACCAAATGCTGGCGGAGAAAGCAACCGCTGCGACCCTGCTCGCTATTGAGCTGAGTGAAGTCGATGCGCCCGACGCGAGTTAGCCGACGCGGGGCACCCGGACTCGGCAGACCTCGTCTTTGCGGGAGTGCCCTGCAGATCCTCTGTACGAATAGCTCTTAAGTCTGCGGAGCAGAGCACTTTTTAGCGATCTCTTAACGACACGCGGCAAGTGCCGCGACTGCCGGTGGTCGGCTTGGACAGCTACTTGCACACTAATTGCAAGTACATTATCTTTGCGCCTGCAATACCACCCCATCCTTTCCAATCCCCCTTCCTTGCAACAGGAGTAGACCTCATGAAAGTTAGTTCCCTTCGACCAATACTGCCGGGCATGATCCTTGCCGTGACGGCCGTCCTCGCCGTCGGGCTGGCCGCAGCAAAGACCCGGGCTGCAACTATTGGATTTGAAGGCGTAGCGCCAGCAGATCCCGGCTTCATCCAGGGTGTTAACCCTTACGAAGAAGCCGGTTTTCGGATTCGAAGTGGAAACACGCCTGGCCCATTTCCGCCCGGTGGCATATTCGAACCAGGTGCCTTGCCTCTTATAAACACAAACGGCACCGCTACTTATAGTTGGCTCCGTGGTACGGACATCGTATTAGAAACGATCAATCTCATTAACTTTAATCTGGAATCGATCGATTTCGCTAACACCGTCGAAGATCGCCCAACTACCATTCAGGTAACTGGATACTTCGATGGCGGTGGCACAAATGTTCTAGATATCAATCCTACCGATACTTACACGTCCACTGATTTCAATTGGAACAACCTGACGCGGGTGGAGTTACTGGCAGGGGCGGATTTCAATGCCGGGATGGATAACATCAGGGTGCAGGCGGTTCCCGAACCGACAGGGCTGGCACTCGGCGGCATGGTTTTGCTGGCCTGTTTGGCCATTCGTCGTCGGTGATTCGGCGCATAGTGCATTCGATTGCTAACAAGCCGTGGGGCGATGCCCTGCGGCTTGTTTTCTTTTGTTCGCTGTGCCGCTTGACGCCAATTCGGCATAGCTCCGTCCCGAGGCTAAACTACGTCGGTTGGACCAACTTCACGCACGAACGCGACTTTCAAACTGCGGGCGGTGGCGGGCACCTCTGGCTAATTGGCGTCAATTTGCTCGCGGAGACGATCACCTCCTCGTGGGTGATCTGCACTATCAACGTGGTCATGACTTCCTTGCTTCGAAGGCATCGAAGGGGACGAATTTTCGCTACGCAAATCAGCGATTACTCTTTCTAGAATGCGCAAGCCCAGTTGCGCGCTGAGATGAAATTCTCCCTGCTCGCTATTGAACTGACTGAAGTCGATGCACCCTCCGCAGCTTTGAGCTGGGCCAAAACTGCCCCGGTGACTGACCTGCGGACTGCAACTGGTATCCTCCGATTTGACAGTTCAGTGAAGGTTTTCGCGGGTTGCTTTGCTGGCAAAGTCCTCGTCTCAATGCGAAGGCTCCGCACCGCGGTTGCAAGTGGAGTCCAGTCAGAACCCTGCTGCAACTGCCCCAATGCTTGCGGCCTTCCGCCGTGCACTGTACACTGCATCGCTGACGCACTTGCAATTCAATTGCATATTTCTGAATAAGCCACCTGAGCACTTGTGCCAATTCGCAAAGCTGCAGCTTCTGCGATGAGGTCAAGGTGCTCGATGTTCCCAGATGCACGTTTGCGTTCGAATGAATGTCGGCCGCCAGCGTCAGAAAGGAGTTGTGATATGCGTCCAGTCTTGATGTCGGTGCCTCTTTCGCTCGTGTTCTTGTCTCATCTCGTTCCAACCGGCCACGCCGAGAGCCCGTCGGATGGCGACATCGAGATCGAGAAAAAGAGCTTTCGTTTGCCCAACGGCGATGAGTTCGAATACGAGCTGGGGACACTCCACGTAAAGGAGAATCGTACGTCCAAGGACAGTCGCCTCATCAAAGTGGGATTCGCCCGCCTCCCGGCGTATAAGCAGCCAGCGGCTGCACCCCCCATCTTCATACTGCCAGGAGGTCCCGGCGTCTCGTATTTGACGCCCTTGAAAACGAAGGACGCTCGAGCCTTCGAGAGCTTCGTGGGCCAGTACGCGAGCTATCGCAAGTATAGCGACGTCATTCTTGTCGACCAACGTGGCTTCAGCGAACAGGGCGAGAAACTGATGGGGACATATAAGCAACCCGCCCCCGGATTTGATTCCGCTGAACAAAAAGTTCAAGCGTTCGTTCAGTTCGCTAAAGACTCGGTCGCGCAATACGCGGATACCGAAGTGGATCTCGCTGGTTACACCGTCAAAGAGTGCGCTCATGACGTCGCTGCGTTGGCTGGTGCGCTCGAGTACGAGAAGATCACGTTGCTGGGACAAAGCTTTGGTGCGCAGTGGGGCTTCGCTGTCATGCGTTTGCATCCCGACATCGTTGCACGTGCACTTCTGTCCGGGGTTGAACCGTTGGACCACACCTACGACATGCCCTCCCATCTCTATGCTGCCGCACAGCGAATGTGGTCCCACATCGACCAGGACCCCCAGTTTCAACCGTACTTGCCGGAAGGCGGGATGGCGGAAGTTGTGGAAGTGGTTCTCGATCGTTTGGCGAATTTGCCGCCAACACTGACGGCCAAGCACCCAAGATCCGGGAGGGCAGTTTCGATCACGCTGGGACTTAAGGACTTCGCTTATTCCGATCCAGCGGAGATCTTGGCGATGTATCACGAGCGTTGGAGACTACCCAAGCCGTCGAGCTCACGAAGCCAAAGGAGGCTTATCAAGCCGCTGATTGACGCCAGCCTCGGCGTCACCCCGGAACGTCGACTCCGGCTATGGTCCGACCCGGCCGCTCTCTTCGTCGGCCGCAATGACTTTGCTCCCTATTTAACAAGTGCCGAATTCTGGCCGAGCCCGGACGTCGGCGACGAGTTTCGAACTGCCGAGCGGTGCGAGATCCCGGTCGTGTTTGCACAGGGCAACTGGGATCTTTCTACACCCATCGAGAACACCTACGAAATCGCTCCGTTCTTTCCCAATAGTCGCACCATCGTCGCAGACCGAGGCGGACACGGAGTCATCAATCCAATTAGACGTAGCAAACCCGACGTGTGGAAGAAGATCGAAAAGTTCCTCCGCGATGGTGATATGAGTGAGGTTCCCAGCTGGGTCCAACTGTCTCCATCCAGAAGGTTTTCGCTGCCTGATTTTCCGGCTCCTGACCTGATCGCCAAACGCGACAAGAAACTTGAGGGAGCTTGGCTGAACAACGCCGCGTGGATCCTGGACTACGACGAGGCAAAGAGAGAAAGCGCCAAGACGGGAAAGCCGATTTTCGGGTACTTCACGGCCTCGTACTTCAGCTCTTTGCCTTGCATCAGATTGGAGGATGGTGCGTTCTCCCAAGAAGACTTCGCCAAATGGTCGAAGGACTACGTGATGTTCTGTCACATCACGACGAAGGTCGAGTCGGACAAGCATCTGGACCTGTGGTCAGCGACGGGAGGCAGCGGCTTTCCGCACATCGTGTTTATGAACGCCTCCGGCGACGTGATCACCGAGCACAATGGCGAGCGGACGGTCGAGGAATTCGGAAAGACCGGTAGGGTGGCCGACCTGAAAAATCGCATTGAAGGCGGCGACACAACCGCGGTGAACGATTACTTCCTCGCGCGCCTCGAACTCGGACAACTGCAATACGCCGAGGCCAAGGCCGGTGCCGAGAAGCTGGACGGGCTGACCGACGAGCAGAAGAAGCGTATCGGTGGCCGACTGCTTGACCTCGAGATCATGGATGCGATGAACTCTATGGAGCGTGCCGGTGTTGAGCAGAAGATGGCGGAGCTGGGCAAGGCCTGGTACGAGCGAGGCAAGTCCGGGACTGCACCGACCGGTGCCGTGGAGTCTCAGGTATTCTACTGGTCAATCATGATGGCCGGGCAAACGGGCGGCGACCCGGATGCCTTGGAGTTCGGAGTAAGAGGCCTGGAAAAACTGATCCGGGACTTTCAACCCTCGGACCGAGGGCGAATGCAGCAAATGATCAAGCAGGCCCGCGAACAGCTCGAGCAGATGCGCAAAGCAGAGGGGACCGACGGCGTTCAGTAGTCGGCCCGCATCCCCATGAGACGTGTCTCGCGCAGCGTTCAGAAGTCAAACAACTCACCGTTTTGCACTTTTCGATTGCCATTCACGCGCCGCCGAGAACCGCTGTGTTCTCCGCTAAGCGCACAAAGTAAGCGGCACTACGCGAAGTCGATTTCATAAGATCTCTTCCTTTGTTCTTGAAACCCTACGCCCGTTCAATCAATGTGTTCAGGATACCATGAGATCACCAACTTCGTGATGGAGGCAAACCGGCCTCTCGTAGCAAACAACCCGTCGAGCCCGGATTTCTTCGTTACCGATAATACCGCAAACGACTGCTTCTTCCCCGCAGTATGTGTTGAGAACAAACAAGAGCTCATAGATAGCTGACATCTCGCAGCATGGCATAATGCGAAGTACGGACCCTGGTTCGCCTCTGGTCAGTTTGAAGTGGAAGACAGCTCTCCAACCAACCACGAATGTAGCGAAATTCTACCTGGTGACGGGCTCGCCGCTTGTGGATTCTGTGCTTCCGACCTGTGCAACACGTCTCTCGCTGCCGTAGGTCATTCCCTCCGACGGCATGTGGACGATATGGTGTATCGATGTGCACTTGGGTTGCTTTCTCGCAGCTCCGCGAGCTGCCTGACCATGGAGCTGAGGCAGTATCGGAGGCTGCCAAAGAACAGCGGTGACCTTTTCGGAACTGGGAGAGTTTTGAGGGCACGAATCCATTCGGAAGCTCCGCTGTAGACCTCTAATGCGGTTGGCCTGCTTCTCACTTGGATACCTCTCGTGGGCATTAGGCGAAATCCCTCTGCCTGACGGATTCGCCACTTGGGCATGCGAGTTCACCGTCTGCTAGTAAGAACCCGCCTATCGTTGTTCGATAGCGTCATTTCCGACTCTGAAGTACTTGCGGGGATCGCGAGATCAGCATAAACTCATGGCGATCTGTAAATGCAATATGATTGCATATTAGTTTCATGTGCATTTGCATCCTAATTGCCATTGAGATGCTGCCACGGTAGTTGGTCGCAACGGAGCAGCTAGTGCCATGATGACGAGGGGTCTATGCAGCAGTGTTACGTGGGGGCTGTGCGCCTGCGTCGCGGCTGTTTGCCTGCTTCATAGCAACGCCTGGGCTCAGCATCGCGACATCTTTTTAGCCAGCGGACCGGACGGGCAGCTGGCGGCAATCAGCGCGTCGTCAGTCTTTGAAGTAACGCTCGCGCCACCAATCATTGATGACCAGGACGTGGCCCATTACCCGTCGGGTAACCCGGGGTTTGCTGCTCTCAACGAGTTGTTCTTGCCGGATGGGTTTGGCCCGCTGCCCGCTAACAGCGATCTGAGCTTTTCTATCCTCAGCTTTCCGCTCGATGGACTGCCATCCGCCAACTTGTGGTATTGGGATGGAGTCGATCAGGGCGAAGATGGCGACTATCTGGCCGACGTCGCGTTTACCCCGTTTGACCCGGATTCTACTTCCGCGTTTCGTGTGTTCCGCGGTCCCGTCCAGATGCAGTTTCTGACCTCGGAAATCGCCGACGGAAGCGACGCTGATCTAGAAGGATTCACGCTTGCGCAAACCTCGCAAGGAGGCGGCTTGCATATCCATCCCGGGTACGAAGTATTTGGTCCCGCGGCAACGCCACCGGACGAAGGTCTGTACCTCGTCTCGCTGGTCATGCACCTGGAGAATCTAGAGGATTCGGAGCCGGTTTATTTTGTGCTGCGCACCAGCGAGGTCGACTCGGCCGCTGGGCTTGCTGCTCAAATGTGGGTCGACGACAGGACATCCGTCGAATTGCCCACGCCAGGGGACTTCGACCTCAATGGCGATGTCGATGGTGCTGACTACCTACTTTGGCAACGAGGCGAATCCGAAAACCCACTTAGCAATCAGGACCTAGTCGACTGGCAATCGAACTACAGCTTTTCCAGCTCACTAGCAACAGCAAAGCCTATCGCCATCCCCGAACCAGCCACAGCGAGCCTATTGCTTGGAACTCTTGGATTGCTGCACTTGATTCGCCGGCGCCCAAGTACCAGCGTTTGCACGAACACAGCATAGGCTGAGCCACCGACCGATCAGTTTTCATTTTCAACTCGTGTTTTCACCAAGGAGAAGATCTGATGAAGTACTTTCCCCACCCCTGCCTTAGCGGCATTGCCTCGCTATCGCTACTGCTAGCTGCGTGCACAGCTCAAGGTGAGCTGGTCAACTGGTATGTAGCGATCGATGGATCATCGACCGAACCCTCCTGGAGCGCCTATAGAGATTTAGACGGCGACGGGGCCGCCGACATTGAGTTGGCGAACCCTAATGAAGGTCGCCTAACTTTTCTCTACGCACACGACATCGAAGAGGATCCCTCGCAGAATCACTTCCACACGATCGGTCGGTACGCCTACACGGGGGACGTCGATTCGCCAGTAGCGAGCCCAGAGAACCAGTATAGCTTTTGGTTCGAAGGTACACTCTTTCAGGGGCTGCCAGGTAACCTCATCCCCGAACAGCTCTCGGATTTTGGAGAGGTGACTCCCCCATTGCCGTTGCTTCCCAGCGACGGAGTCTACGATGGGAAGCTAACCTCGATCCCCGGTGGAGAAGCCGGTGGAACGTACGCCAATATGGAGATTCGGCCAGCGACGGACTTGGCCTCTTACGATCCTGGTACTCCTGAGCATATCATGCTCTACGCGCTGGAACCGTTCGGCGAAGACTACGACGATCCGATGACAGGCGCGGTGGTAGCGATCGAGCTGCTCGATTTGACGCCTGGGCTGAACATCGGGAGTCTCACGCAGACAAGCATCCTCGCCAATGCGGGCGATACAGCCGCGATTGGCGCAGGCGACAGCTTCTCGTTTACCCCAGTCTTTTGGACCGACTCCGATGCCGCGATCGGCGTCTATTCGGCCACCATGCGGTTGGTCGACCTTCGGCCCAATGGTGCTGAGGCGTTCCTGCCGTCAGGTCAATACACCTTCAGTTTCGCCGTCGTACCAGAACCCTCGACTTTGATGCTGGCTGGAGCTGCGGTAGCTTGGCTGGTAGGCAACTCTCGCAGAGCAGCGGGTCGATCCTAATTGTCGAGAATCTACTTTGGAACTGTCTTGGCTGGTGTTTCACCTGACGCAGCTGAGCATCGCTTCTGTACAACGACGCCGTGGGCGACGTTTAATGCCGCCCACGGCTGAATATCGACTTGGCCGAATGAAGCCCAGTGATTGCATGAATCAGTTGATTCTTGGAGCCGACAAGCGGAGGGGTCACTGCCACCGGAAACAGCTACTTCTAAGTGTAGAGGTGAATTCGACCGAATGGATTTCCGGCATCTGGATTCCACATGACAAGTGAACTGCCTCATTTGGAGTCTGCAGGCTAATGCGATACGAGGTGATCACTTTCTCCACTGGATTCGGTAAGTTAGAATTGAGCTCTGAGCGTGTTTTAATGGGCGATCGATTAGATTCAGGATTAAAGAATCGTTGATCGCACGCGCAATCGAATCTGCAGCGGATTCGGCTTCGTCTTTGATATGAAACGTGAATGCTGTAGCATTCGGGCGCTATTGACGGATGACTAGACAACTAGCTAAAGTGCCGACTCGTTCGGTTGATCACAACTTGTTGTGGTCTCGCAAGAGGGAACCCGATGAAAATCCGGGACTGCCCAGCAGCGGTAAGCGGGAACGAACGCCGCAAAGATGGCACTGGCTTTGAATCACGTAAGTGAAGCTGGGAAGCCGCGGCAACTAGGTAGCGGAATAAACCCAGTGGGTTTACCTTCGCTGGCGCCCGCAAGTCCGAAGACCTGCCGATCGGAGGAGCCTGGCAACGGTTGCCGGGCGATTTGCGTCCGAACCTTCTAGGGAAAGGCCGGTCGGTTATGCTCTATGCACGCTTCTTGCTGAGGCGGCAGGACCACGCCGCCATACTCGCAGCCGTGGGCCGCTAAGGCCCTCTCGTTGCGATATACAACGATAACGCCGTAGCTTTGAAGCTGCGCGTGCGCTCGCGCCATTCCTGCAAGGTTTGTTCGCTCGCAATATTCAACCGCGAGTAGGAGTCTTGCCGTGTCTACTTCTCCAAGGCTGGAGGTGTCCATCCGCAAGCGGGATGGTCGTGTCGAAACATTCAATCCAGTGCGAGTTGTCAGTGCGATTGCCGCCGCAATGCGTGCCGAGCAAGACGCTTCGCCAAATAGCCAAGTCGACGAGGAACTATCAGAAGCCGCTCACCGGATTGCGGCTGCCGTTGTCAGTGAAGTCGAGTTTGAGGCGGAACGCGGCGAGCCAATTATCAATGTTGAACGCGTACAGGACCTGGTCGAAACCCAGCTAATGGAGTCGGGCGAATATCGTGTTGCCCGCCGCTACATCGTATATCGCGAAGAGCGTTCACGGGCAAGGGCGCTACGGGCGGAATCGGACCTGGGCGACCGCAAGTCGATTGCGATGACCGCTCGCGATGGTTCATCCCGACCGGTCGACTACCACCACCTGAAGCAGCGGCTGTTTCACGCATGCCATGGTCTGGCCGATTGTTCAGCGAGCGACCTGATCAACGATGTCGTCGCCAGCATCTACGACGGGATTACCGAAGACGAACTGGAGCGGGCGCTGGTGATGGTAGCTCGACAGAGAATCGAACGTGACCCCGCCTATAGCCAAGCCGCGACTCGATTGCTCTTAGACATTCTTTACCGCGAAGCGTGGGGCCATCTGCCAGCGACGCGGCACGACGAGGCGCTACCGCTGTTTGCTGCAGAAGAGGGTCAGGACTCCGGTCCAACTGAGTTCGGGGCGGCCTACCGACGAGGTTTTGTAAACTGCCTCGAAGATGGCGTAGCTGCAGATCGTGTTGATCCAAGGCTCTTGCAGTTTGACCTTGAAAAAGTAGTGGCAGCAATCCAACCAGAACGCGATCGCGATTTCCAGTACCTTGGCGTACAGACCTTATACGACCGCTACCTGCTGCACATTGATGGCCGTCGCATTGAGACGCCGCAATACTTCTGGATGCGGGTCGCTATGGGGCTAGCACTCGATGAAGTCGACCGCGAGAACCGAGCAATCGAGTTTTACGAACTGCTTTCGATGTTTCGGTTCGTCAGCGCAACCCCGACACTCTTCAACGCGGGGACACCTCACCCCCAACTCAGTTCCTGCTACCTCTCCACCGTCGACGACGACCTGCACCACATCTTCAAGTGCGTGCAGGACAACGCCATGCTCAGCAAGTGGGCTGGCGGGCTGGGGAACGACTGGACTCGGGTTCGGGCAACCGGCGCCCACATCCACGGCACCAACGGCAAGAGCCAGGGGGTTATTCCGTTCCTGAAAGTCGCCAATGACGCGGCATTGGCCGTCAACCAAGGAGGTAAACGAAAGGGGGCAGTTTGTGCCTACATGGAGCCGTGGCACCTTGATTTCGAAGAATTCCTCGAACTCCGCAAGAATACGGGAGACGACCGTCGCCGTACGCATGACATGCACACCGCAAGCTGGATTCCCGATTTGTTTATGCGAAGGGTGCAAGACAGCGGCCAGTGGACTTTGTTCTCGCCTAACGATGTACCTGACCTGCACGAGCTTTGTGGTGAAGATTTTAACGCTCGCTACGAAGAGTACGAGCAGCAAGCTGACCGCGGCAAAATCAAACTATTCCGCCGCTTGGAGGCAGCCAAGCTGTGGCGAAAGATGCTTTCAATGCTTTTTGAAACGGGCCACCCCTGGTTGACCTTCAAGGATCCCTCCAATCTTCGCAACCCACAGGACCATGCGGGAGTGGTGCACAGTTCGAACCTCTGCACAGAGATTCTGCTCAACACGAGCAATGACGAGACGGCAGTTTGCAATCTTGGCTCGATCAATCTAGCGAAACACACTCACCGTGACGGAGTAAACAAGGAGCTGCTCGCCGATACAGTGCGGACTGCGGTGCGAATGCTCGATAATGTGATTGACATTAACTACTATCCGACGCAAGAATCGTCGAACTCGAATCATTGTCACCGCCCTATCGGCCTGGGGATGATGGGTTTTCAAGATGCTTTGTTCATCCAGCGGGTGCCGTACGCCTCGCAAGAAGCCATCGACTTCGCCGATGAAGTGGGCGAAATTGTCAGCTACCACGCCATTCTGGCATCGAGCCAGCTTGCTGCAGAGCGTGGACGGTATGAGTCGTACGAAGGATCAATGTGGTCACGTGGAATGCTGCCAATCGACACAGTCGCAGTGTTGCGAGAGTCGCGATCGGAGGGGAATTGTGACGTGGACGAGACCTGCCGCTTGGACTGGACACCAGTCCGCGATGCGGTCGCCAAAAGCGGGATGCGCAACAGTAACGTCATGGCCATCGCCCCGACAGCAACCATTTCGAACATCGCAGGGTGTTCGCAGTCGATCGAACCGACCTACCGAAACCTATTTGCGAAAAGCAATCTTTCGGGGGATTTCACAATCGTCAACGCCCACCTAGTCGCAGACCTCAAGCGGCTTGAACTGTGGGACGACCAAATGATCGATGAACTCAAGTACCACGATGGAGAACTTGAGTCGATCGACCGCGTCCCCGACGACATCAAACGCTTGTACCAGACCGCCTTCGCCGTAGACCCCTACTTCCTGATCGAGGCCACCAGCCGACGTCAGAAGTGGATCGATATGGGCATCAGCTTCAACCTCTATCTTGCCAACCCCAGTGGACCGGCGCTAAGCGAGATGTACACGACCTGCTGGCGAAAGGGACTCAAGACAACTTACTACCTGCGTTCGCTCGCCGCCACACAAATCGAGAAATCTTCGATCGACGTAAACCGCCACGGCGTCCAGCCCAAGTGGATGAAGAGTCGCAGTTCGTCGAGTGATGTTGCCATTCAGCGGGATGTGGCCGCCACAACGGTCTCTGCCTGCAGCATCGACGACCCAGAGTGCGAAGCGTGTCAGTAGACGTACTGTGACATCTTGTTTTCAATCAACATTTTCTAGCAAGGAAGCCCCAACCATGGCAAGCTGTGAAACCTCACCTTCAAAACCTCACGACCTATCACGCCGCGTCAACGCCGAAGACAAGCGACTGATCAATTGCAAGGCAGTTGATGTTAACCAACTCTGTCCCATCAAGTATCAGTGGGCCTGGGAGCACTACGTTAACGGTTGTGCGAACCACTGGATGCCGACTGAGGTACCGATGCAACGCGATATTGAGCAGTGGCGTAGTGGTCAATTCACCGAAGATGAACGACGTGTTGTCATGCGCAACTTAGGTTTCTTTTCGACCGGGGAATCGCTCGTCGGGAATAACATTGTGCTGGCGATCTTTCGGCACGTCACCAATCCTGAGGCACGGCAGTACTTGCTTCGCCAGGCATTCGAAGAAGCCATCCACACGCACACTTTCCAGTATGTATGTGAATCGTTGGGCCTCGATCAACGCGAGGTTTTTAATATGTACAACGAGGTCGACTCGATCGCTGGCAAGGATGACTTCGTGATGTCGCTGACCGCCGACGTGATGAATGACGATTTCCGCACCGACACACCAGAGAACATTCGTCGCTTCCTTAGAAACCTGATTGGTTTCTACGTGATCATGGAGGGTATCTTCTTCTACTCCGGCTTTGTGATGATCCTCTCCTTCCATCGCCGGAACCGATTGACCGGCATCGGAGAGCAGTTCCAGTACATTCTCCGTGACGAGTCGATCCACATGAACTTCGGGATCGACCTGATCAATGGTATTAAGGCCGAAAACCCTGGCGTCTGGACAGACGAGTTTCAGCAGGAAGTTGTTGACTTGATCAATACGGCAGTGGGGTATGAAGTCCGGTACGCCCAAGACTGTCTGCCACGCGGAGTGCTTGGCTTGAATGCGGAGCTGTTTGATGATTACGTCAGGTACATCGCCGACCGCCGCTTGGAACGAATCGGCCTGCCGCGTCAGTACAACACCCGAAACCCATTCCCTTGGATGAGTGAGACAATTGACTTGGCAAAGGAGAAAAACTTCTTTGAAACTCGGGTGACGGAGTACCAGTCGTCTGGAGCTTTGCAGTGGTAGTCGACGGCTGAAGCTTTCCGAATCGCGCGCGTGCCGACTGTCGATATAGCATGCTTGGGAGGGAGTGCACGGTGGACTTCACCGTCGGTCGCCTGATGCGATTCTAAGTGTAATCGGTTGGACTTACTGCTCGCTTGAACACGCCTGCGGTATTGCGAGCAGTGAGCATGATCTTAGTTTGCTTTCGCATGGAGTTGCGTGCGTCGGCGATCACCTCCTCGTCTGGTTGAATCGAATAGATCACATCGCCTCAGCCTGTGGACAGAGCGCAAATCTATCAACCTCTTCGTGGTTTTCAGCCACTGTACTCCTTGTGAGCACAGCGTCTAGCTTCGAGTTGCCGTTGAATCAGGCTGGAAGGTAGATGCACCAACTAGATGTTTCACTTCTCCTTTCGATGAACGATTCGCCTACCTCAGCAAGACAAGAAAACAAACCAAACGTGAGAAGGTCAAAAGAGTTAGGAATATCTAAACGCCATTCGCGAGTCCTTCCTCCACTGGAAACTGGATTCCGAAAAAACTGCGCAAGCCGATGAAAACGGTGCAGTTTAGCCGCTGGCTTGAGAATACCTTTGGCAAGCCGTTAAAATGACCGTCTGCCTACTGAAGGCGTCCTTCAATATGCAGGGCTTACTGAAGAAGTAGCAGAATAGTAACAAATTATGCCGCTAGCCGTGCTCAAGAAGCATGACAATCGAAACCCCAAGACTGACGCTCGCTCTGGAGTCTCTCGAGGAGACTCGCGCGAGAATCGATTCCATGTCACCGGCTGACAAAGTTGATCTATCAGCCGAATGGCTGTCGCTCCTTGCTGCCGCAACGCACGCGGACCCGTGGATTCTCGGATTCAACATGTTCCGGCGCGATGACAGCATTCTCGTTGGCCAATGCGGCTTTAAGGGGCCGCCAAACGCCGACGGAACGGTTGAGATCGCCTACTTCGTTGAGCCCGATTTCCGCGGAAGCGGATACGCCACAGAGGCAGCCGAAGCCCTGACCATGCATGCTCTTAAACACGACGGCGTTCGATTGGTTCGGGCGCACACACTTCCTGAGCGAAACGCATCAACGAGCGTGTTGACCAAAGCTGGTTTTCGTAACGTCGGAGAAGTGATCGACCCTGAAGACGGTCCGGTCTGGCGTTGGGAAAGACATATCGAAACGGCATAACAATCCGTTGCACCGGAGCCGCGGGCCGCGCGGTTTCTGTAATCAACTTCGTTCGCCGCGGCCCGGTGAACGGGGACGTTACTGCCTTCGTTGTGAAACGCCGAGGCACGGTTGGCCCCCAGCCGATTCCACAATCGGTGAGTCCCACGTGAGATAGGTATGAAGACTCGTTGCCCCTGGGTTAGATTCGAGCGTCGGATTTAGCTTAGCCCATAACCGTAAGGAGCAACGAGCATGTCTAGCTTAACAACTTTCGTGGGACTTGATTACCACC
>JANQQA010000310.1 GCA_028285205.1 Bythopirellula sp.
GGTCGAACGTATCCACCTGCGAGGGACCGCCATCCATGTAGAGAAAGATGACGTTTTTCGCTCGAATGCGATGGTGCGGACCATGTCCGGCTGATCCCAGCTCGGCATCCGCGGTGGCAAACGCCGGGTCCCGTTGCAATGCGGCAAGCGCAACAGCGCCGAACCCACTCGCACACCGCTTCAGCATCTCACGTCGCGAGGTTGGTTGCGTCTGATAACGTTGGCAGGGGTATTTGAAATCGGGGCTCATCGGAGGAATATGAACTCCTTGGTATTGATCAACGCATGAGCGAAGTCAGCCCATACGTCGACTTCGGATCGGTCGGACGGTTGAGCAGCGAAGTACTGCCCGGCGGTTGATAACTCGTCGTCGGTAGGCTGGCGAGCGAACGCGGTCTCATACATCCATTGCACTCGAGCGTCCGTCGTGTCGTGTGTCTCGATCGCACGCTCTGCCCAGTGGCGGGCCTGTGCGACGACCAGCGGATCGTTCATCAGGATCAGCGCTTGAGCGGGAACATTCGACACGTTGCGTCGACCCATGGCACTAAACGGAACGGGTGTGTCGAAGGTGAGCATGAACGGCGACAGGAAGTTGCGTCTGACCGCGATGTAGATCGATCGCCGTCGGTCTCCGTCGAGTGGGCCGCTCTTGCCTGGTCGGCCCCGCCCGGTCATGAACGAGGTGAGATGGATCGGCACAGACTCACCGAATTGCTTTGTGTCGAGCTGACCCGACACAACGAGCAATGCATCGCGGATTGATTCACCCTGTAAACGTTTGGGTGGTCGGTAGTGCCACAACAAGTTCTTGGGGTCTTGTTCGAGCGCCGCCGGGTCAGTGTGGCTAGACATCTGATAAGCACGCGACAGCACGATGTAGCGAATCATCCGCTTGATACTACGGCCGTCCTCGATGAAGTAAGTCGCCAGGTGATCGAGCAGTTCCGGATGCGTCGGCAGCTGACCCAACACGCCGAAGTCGTCGGTGGTAGGCACGATGCCGCGGCCCATCAGGTGATGCCAGATGCGATTGACGATCACGCGCGACGTAAGCGGATTTGCAGGATCATTGATCTGCTCGGCTAATTCCAATCGGCCACTTCCGCGCGCGATGGGCATCGGCTGATTTCCACTCACGGCGGTCAAGAAATGACGCGGTTCGACCTTGCCCGGCTTGGAAGAGTTACCGCGAATCAGCACGTGTCCATCTTCACCGGTGCCGTCCAACATCGCCATCGCAACGTAGGAACGATGGACCACCTGCTGCTGCAATTCGGCGCGCCTCCGCGTCCATGAATCGACCAGCCCGCTAAGACGTGCCGATTCCACCGAGTCTTGTGCCAGCAGACTCTCGAGTGCGTCGTTCATCGAATAGACCGCGTTCGCAGTCGCTTGATCATGCGTTTCTAGTTGCTCCAGCTCCTGATCGGAAGCTCCCTGCGTCACAAGCGACACCTCAAGGTGCTCGTTCTCTGCTGGCGTGAATTCCAAATGCACGCGATGACCAACATAGCGAGCTAAGTTCAACTTCACCCAACGTTGGTCGGGTTTGATTTTGGCGATGGTCTCGCCGTGCAGTGGCCCCGCGACCAGCCGATGCGAGTCAACACACGCGACCACATGCCCGGTGCCGCGCACGCGGCAGGCGACGCTGCCGTCGGTGAGCGGGAAAGTGGGCGTCCGCAGCGTCCGTCCGCTACGTGGCATCGACGCGAGTCGGTCGTTTCGGTGGTTGCCTTTCTCCGCAACCGATACCAAGCCATCCCAGAACGCATCGCTCACCGCCGCCGAACGCCTTGCCAACTGAAGTTTGGAGCCGCCGTCGCTCTTGCTCAGGTACGGCGTGCCAACCGAACGCGGTGCGGCTCCGAACAGAAACCCATCCTGCATGTAGTCTTCAGGAGCGAGCTCACCACAGTGGAATACCAAACGCTCCGACAGATCCCCGTCCAACGCGTTAGACTCCGGCGTGGCGTAGCCGAGCTTTGACAACTCGGCCAGGATCTCACGCTCATAGCTTCCGTCCAACTCGGCAAGCTGCTTCGCGACCGAGCGGTTGGCTTCCAGGGATTCGAACCGCACTTGGCGATAGTCACTGCTTTCCAGAAAGCCGGTCAACGAGTAGTAATCTGCCGTCGAGATCGCGTCGAACTTATGATCATGACACCGCGCACACGAAACGGTCACACCAAGCATCGCCTTCGACATCACGTCGATCATATTGTCGAACCGATCTGACTCGTCCTTGCGAATATCGACTGGTGAATGGACCCACTCCCCGAGAAACCAAAACCCGGTACCCAGGATCGACTCGTTGAATCCCTTCTCTGGATGCACACGAGGTGGCTGAAGCAAATCGCCGGCCAGGTGCTCGCGAATGAACTGATCGTAGGGCACGTCGGCGTTGAGCGCGCGAATCACATAATCGCGATACTGAAACGCATTGGGGGCGTCATAGTCGAACTCATGTCCGCGTGACTCGGCGTACCGCATGAGATCCAACCAATGTCGTCCCCAGTGCTCGCCAAAGTGTTGCGATTCCAGAAGTTGGTCGACTAATCGCTCAGTCGCCTTAAGGTCTTCGTCTTCAACAAAGCGAGCCGCCTCCTGTGCCGTTGGAGGAATTCCGGTAAGGTCGAAGTAAAGTCGCCGGACCAACGCGTTTCGATCTGTGTCGGGAGCGGGCGCCAATTGTGCCTGTTCGAGGCGATGCAAAATGAAATAGTCCAAGGCGCTGCGCGGCCACTCTTTGCTCGTCACCTTGGGTGGGTGAGGTGATTGAATTGGCTGCCAAACCCAGTGCTCCGACTTGCGCTTCGGCAGATCGAAGTCGTCTGCAGCCGGTTCTCGAGTAGGGGCATCTTCCGCTGGCCACGGGGCGCCCATCTCTACCCATCGGACGAGCGTTTCGATTTCCTCGTCTGCGAGCTTGCCCTTGGGAGGCATCTCGTAGGACTCGTAACGCACCGCTTCGATCAGGAGGCTTTCGTCGGGCTTGCCCGGAATGATCGACTCGCCCGAATCGCCGCCAGAAATCATTGCATCGCGGCTATCAACAAGCAAACCCGCTTGAAGTTTATTGGCGGACGCGCTGTGACACGAGTAGCAGTGCTCTGCGAGCAGCGGGCGCACCTTCTTCTCAAAGTACTCCAATTGCTGCGGCGAGAATGCCGCGACCTCCGCGGAAGTTGGGGCGCCTGGAACACTGATCAGCGATGAAGCCGCAATAAATGCGACGAGCGAGAGGCGAATTGGATTCATGCGGGGATGCCGAGGACAAATGGCTAGACTTTACCGCGCTGGTCTACGCTTACGACACCTACCAGTATCTCTCATTTACGTCGTCGGGTCGAGCCTAAACGCCGAAGAGTCTTGGTCGAAATCACCAACCGGCGCCGTAACAAAGACTTGGCACACCCTAGTCAACGGACGTCGTACGCTTTGCCGGCGCAGGCGTCGTGTCGAAGTGTGGCCCGCCAGTGGGGATTGACTCGGTCGTCACCGGCTCACGAGCCGTACGCACCCACGACTGTTCGGGGGATGCAACAAACTTTCGATAGATCGCCAGCTTGCTCAGCACATACTTAGGCACACTCACCAGCGCCGTCAACGGCAAGGCCCTACGTCCAAATCTCCACCAGGCCAGCGATAGCCCAATCACACCTATCGAGGACACACCTACCAACCATGCCAGCGGCAACCAATTGCCCACCAAGACACACGCAATGGCCATTGCGACGGTGGCCGCCGACATCGCTAATACAAGCAAGCTAAGCGGAGGTACGATCAGTTCCAGCCATAGTACGAACATGCTCACGGAGAGGTTGCGTAGTGCGCCGGCCAGCAGACGTGGACCTTGCGAGAGGATGACCGACAGGTGACCGTGCTCCCAACGCGTCCGCTGTGTCTGCGCCGCCTGGCGAGCATCGGGAAGTTGCGACTCGACGAACGCTTCCATGCAGGGCAGGGGAGGGGTGCCCGCTAAGGCGAGGTCAACGCTGTAGTGCATGTCCTCGACGATATGGGATTCAGGGTGCGGCACCTGTTGTAGAATTGCCCACGGGTAGGCGACTCCAGACCCGGTTATCAGGCAAGGCATACGTAATCGTTGCAGACCGCGCGGACGCACATAGTTCTTGACGAGAACGGCAAACGCGGAAATGAGCGTTCCTGGCGAAGCATTCTCGGGTGGGCGCATAAGATATGCGGCTTGGATAGGATTCCCTGTTGCGTTGCAAGCGCGAGCAATGCGGTCGACACAGCCCGGCAATGGTAGGCAGTCGGCATCGATCGTGATCACCGCTTGCGGCGGGTCTGATTCGAGTTCGCTGAGTGCATGACGGATCGCGAACCCCTTGCCACGCCGCTCCGCGTCCGTCCGCTCCCAAACCGTCGCGCCGAGACTTCGCGCGATGGCAGCTGTCTGGTCTTCGCAGTTGTCAGCGACGACAATCAATCGATCGTCGCTGTCGAGTTGTGGCAGAATGGCGTTGAGCGTCGCAGCAATTCCCGCCTCCTCGTTGTGAGCAGGAACAATCACAGCCAAACTTGAGCGCTCGCCCAGTTCGGAGCGTCGCTCCCGCCGCAATGGAAACACCGCCAGAAGGCACTCGCAACCCAAGACCAGTGCTGGCAGTGAAACTGCGATCGCAAACGCTATCAACAGAATCACGGTCATGAATGGCTCGAGTTATCGATGGGGAGAGAAAAAAGGTAAGTGAAGCACGCAGTTGCTGGCCGAGTTTACTGCGAACTGACGAACACTGGGTGCTACGCCACCACACCGATTATCGGCGCGCCCAGCTCAATCAAATCGACAACCGCAGCCCGTGCGTTGGGATTCTTGCGCACTTCTTTGGTCGCCGCAAGGACAATTCCGTCTGCTCGCGCGGTGAGCATCTGCAAATCCGCCGACGCTGTTGCGGCGGGACTATTGACGAGAATGATTGAGTAACTTTCGCGGCACTGCTCAACCAATTCCGTCAGACTGCTGGAAGCCAACGCTTCACGCGGAAACGCAGTGTGGCCGCTACTAATCAGATCGACCCCTGGGCAACCGGTCGGGCGGGCGAGATCGCCCACCGAGTCGCACGCCGACGCGAAGTACTCGGACAACCCGGCGTGATCCGCTTGGTCTTCGCCCGCTTGCTGGGAGTTAGCTTGGCCCAAATCGGCAGCGTTGCGAGGCAACGGCACGACGTTGGTAATTGGCAGAGGAGACTTCTCCGGGCAGACGGCATCGATAATCAGCACCTTCTCCTCGCGCTGCGCGAGGCATTCGGCAACCGAGGCAAGCAGCGGTGCGGGGCTGTACTTTGGATCGATGCTACTGAACAACATCACCGAGCCATCACTGTGGGATGATTGCTGAATCCGCAGCGCCAACATACGCACGACCTCCAGCTGCTCCTCCGACAGTTGGGCGGGCACGATGCGATTGCGTCGGCGCGGTTCGAAATCTTGCAGAATTCGCTCCGCCAACACCGGCAGGCGTAGCGAGTTAGCGAATTCCACTTGCGGCGGCGTTTGCTGACGATACCACTCGGAAGCCAATACCGGAGCACTCAACACCAAACCGCACAGCCCAAACGCCAAGGCAAACACTTTCGTCCCGTTGGACGAAACCTGTGTGGTTTCCAAACTGGCGGGCACCGAGATCGACCATTCACGAACGCGGCACTTCTCAAGTTGACTCATGTTCTCGAGCTGCGCTGAAAGCGCCTTCTGCTGATTTTCAGCCTGTTCGAGACTAAGCTCGTATGCACCATACCGGTCGGCCCCGATACCGGTGAGTTGCTCGCCAATCTCGTCGGCCTCCCGCTGATAGTCCTGCAGTCGGGTTTCCAACATCTTTATCTGGTTCTTCAGCGGGATCATGCTGAGCTCGAGCTGCTCTTCCTGCTTGACCAGTTGGCTACGCTGCGTCTCGATCTCACGCAACCGAAAACCAAACGCCTCCACTTGCTCATCGAAAAGGTCACCGACATCGTCGAGATCTCGTTGGGGCAGTGCGACGTTGCTATCGGTGACCATCGTGTACAGCTCAACTTGCCATTGCTGAGGCTCCATGGGGGCGTCGGCCGAAGTGGCAAACTGTTGTGCGCTTTCAGCCAGGTTCGTCAGTTCGACATAGACAGGCGAGCCTTTGGTGATCTGGTCACGGATCCGGTTGAGCTTAGAGGCGAGCTTCCTCGACAGCTGAGTCTTGAACTCTTCGAGCAACCCCTCCACCTGTTCATCCAGTCCCTGGCGCTTCTGCCGAATCGCCTCGATCTGCTGCATCACTCCCATCTGCTCGACGCGTTTTTCGTCGACGTTCAGCTGGGTATTACTCACGCTGGAGAGGATGCTCCGGTAGCGTTCGCTGTTGAGACCGCCCTCTTCCAATACTTTCTGCTGCTCGGCCTGGACTTCAAAAATCCGCTGTCGCGCATCGGCCACTTTGGCGCGCTGCTCCAGCAGTGCATTCTCGACATGCGTCATTTGGTTGCTCAAGGTCCGCTTGCGATGTTGAGCCATCTCTTCGACAAAGATTGCCAGCAACTCATTCAGATTATCCATGCAATCTTTCGGCTTTTTCCCGGCCATCTCAATGGTCAGCAAGCTTGAACCTCGACTGGTCTTCGTCTCGATAAGCTCCGACAGTATTTTGGGCGAAATCTGCAAGTCGCGAGACTTGCGGAGCTTGCTCAAAATTGGTGTCGATTTAATGAGCTCAGCACAGGTCGCAGGCCCTACCGGCTTAACGACTTCGCCGCCACCCGGAGCGTTGGGAAGGCCCGTTTGAATCAACGAAGCAGTACTACGCGAGGAAACCTCGCCAAACATGTCCATGGCTTTGTAGCCCACGAACCCGCTAGCCCCGATGATGATGAGGAACAACCACCAGCGCCGTTTCAGTGCTGACAACAGCAGCGACGCGCCCTCGGGCTCACCGAGCTCCGCGGTGTTAACGTAGGAAACGCTGTGCGTCTGAGGCGTTAGGTAGGTCGATCGTCGGGGTTGAATCTGAAGATCTTGGGCAGCCATCGGGATGCGGTCTTTGCTGTTTGACTCAATCGTTGAGCACTCGTGGGGAACCTACATGCTTCCCGTTTGGATTGGACAAATAAAACGCTAACAGAAGGGAATCGACCGAGTGCACGTTGCACTGCGATCGCAGTAATTGGACACGGCTCGATGGAGAATTGAGAGGGGCGTGATAGGAAGGGCAAGCCACCGCCGATGGCACGAGGGAAATCGATATCGTGTTGGATGTAATACGCTGCGTAGCTTTCAGACTAACGTGATAGGTGTTCACTTTCAAGAATTCTGTTGCCCCGATCCGTGACATCGAGCTCAGCATAACGTTACAACTGGCAAGCATTTAGGCGGAAACGATAAGTAAGCGGGTAGAAATTATCGACGCTTAATTATCATTTCGATAGATAGCCGTACTTTCCGAATGTCTGCTGCGGCAAGTTTCCATTGCGCAAATAATTCACTTCCGTTCGCTTTGCGTTGGTTTAATATCAAGATTAGGCAAACGTCAAAAAACTTGCTGACTAAAACTCTGGTTTTCTTGTTCTTTAGACTCTAAACTCGACCCCTTCTGTTCAATTGGCAGATACGTTAAACCTCGGCACCAGTTTTGCGTAGTCGGTCGCCGTCAAATGGTCCGCCTCTAGCGGTTAGCTGGAGCAGTGGGCTTGCATGAGTTCTACCACTTCGATGATTTGTAATTTGACGGAAAGCTCTTAAGGATTATGTCAACTGCCCCACCTCCAGGTTCAAGTGCAGAAGCGGAGTTGCTGCCCATCTTGGACTTCCCACCTCAGAGTCCGGCAGCTGTCACGGTTGCCAAACGTCCGCTTACCGACCACACGGATCGTGCTCTCGCTTCCCGCGAATCCAACCAAGGGATCGATCGCCTGCACGTATTGCAGCCAGAGGATGCGGACGAGGCCGACACCTCGGTGCTCGAAGACACACTGTCGTTTAGTCTTGACGACACGCATGTAATCTCGGTAGCGCAACTCGTCGCGGCCCAGTCGCTGACGGCCAACGCAGCTGCAGCTGGCTCGGTCGCAATCGACGCTCCCTCGGCAACTGGCCCCTTGGATGGCCTGTTCTACGAGTCGATAAAAAGATGGTTGGACATCGTGATCAGCGCTGCCGCGCTGATCCTGCTGTCGCCGGTACTGTTGATTTCGGCCCTGATCGTCAAATTCACCGATGGTGGCGCGATCTTCTATCCGCACCCTCGGGTTGGCGAAGGTGGTAACGAATTTACTTGCTATAAATTCCGCAGCATGGTCGTGAATGCCGACAAAATGAAGGCTGATTTGGCGTTTTTCAACTCGCACGACGACCAGCGCACGTTCAAGATTCCCGACGATCCGCGGGTGACACCATTCGGACGCTGGATGCGTCGCATGAGCGTCGACGAACTGCCTCAACTGTGGAACGTCCTTAAAGGCGACATGAGCATCGTCGGTCCACGCCCGCCGGTGGTCTCTGAAGTTGAGCAATACACTTGGGACGACATGCAGCGGCTGGCCGTCAAGCCTGGGCTTACCTGCATTTGGCAGGTATCTGGTCGCAGCCGCTTGCCTTTTCCTGAACAACTCAAGATGGATCTGGAGTACATTGAAAACCGGAGCCTGGCCCTCGATCTGAAGCTCATGCTGCTGACGATCCCCGCTGTCGTTTCCGCCGATGGCGCCTATTAGAGCGCGCCCCGCATCACACGCCCAAGACCCGAACGCTCCGCCGGGCGGGCGATTGCGTTGACGACGTTGCGGCACGCGGCTGCTGTGTTTGAGTAAACCGTGATGGAAACGTTTGACTTGGTTGTCGTTGGCGGTGGCATCGTTGGCCTCGCGACAGCGTATCGCTTCGGGCAACAACACCCCGGCAAATCGATTGCCGTCCTGGAGAAAGAAGCTCAGCTGGCTCGCCATCAAACCGGGCACAATTCGGGCGTGCTGCACTCGGGGATCTACTACAAACCAGGTTCGCTCAAAGCCCTCAACTGCCGCGCGGGCAAGCAGGCGATGGAGGTTTTTTGTGCAGCCGAGGGCATCGACCACGACATCTGCGGTAAGGTCATCGTCGCGATCGACGAGTCCGAACTGCCAGCCTTGCAAACGATCTTTGAGCGCGGCCAAGCCAACGGAGTCACTTGCGAGCTGATCGATCAAGATCGGCTGAGAGAACTCGAACCGGCTGCCGCAGGAATCCGTGCTATTCACGTTCCTGAAGCGGGAATCGTCAACTATTCTCAAGTCTGTACCCGCCTGGCGGAGATAATTACCGCCGCCGGAGGCCAAATCCTGCTTGATACACGGGTGACGGACATTCGCCCCACGGCGGATGAAGTCCACATCTCTACGCCACGCGGCGAGTATCGTGCCAAGCGGCTCGTCAACTGCGGTGGCCTGCAATGCGATCGAGTTGCCAAACTGGCTGGTGAAAAATGCACGACCAAAATCGTTCCTTTCCGCGGCGAGTACTATCAGCTCAAGCCAGCGGCCACTGAGCTGGTCAACAATCTGATCTATCCGGTGCCCAATCCCTCCTTTCCGTTCCTCGGCGTCCATTTCACACGGATGATCGACGGAACCGTCGAGTGCGGTCCCAACGCGGTGCTGGCCTTCGCCCGCGAAGGTTACACCAAATCCACCATCAATCCGCTCGACCTGGCCGAGTCGCTCACGTATCCCGGCTTCCTACGCATGGCAGCCCGGTACTGGCGTGAAGGCGCCGGCGAGATGTGGCGTAGCGTGAGCAAAGCGGCCTTCGTCCGCGCGTTGCAGCGGCTCGTCCCCGACATCCGCAGCGACCACCTCGAAACGGCCCCCGCCGGAGTACGGGCTCAAGCCGTTGGTCGCGACGGACGGATGA
>JANQQA010000344.1 GCA_028285205.1 Bythopirellula sp.
ACTTACAATCTCCGAGCAGATCAGGCCCAAGCTAGGCGATGAACAGTACGGCCTCGTTCAGGAATTCCTCACACGTCTTAGTCAGCTTCCATTGTCAAACCACGCAGGCGAACAACTTACGGCAGCTAAAGATTGGTGGGGGCGTTCGACGCGGTGACACCCGTCCTCGGACGTATCAAATGTTGGCTGGAACAGACTTGCCGATGCGCGCGGAGGTGTGAACCTTCTATTGTGGAATCCGATAGGGCAGATTCCACCTTCGGCGAGTCCCACCGCTTGTGGAAACTGGACTCCGAAAAAACTACACAAGCCGATGAAGTTGAGGTAGGTTAGATAATCGCTTGAGAGAGTGCTGCGACCACCTAAAATAACGGGCCGCATACTGAAGTTCTCCTTCAGTCAGTCCTGATTACTGAAGGAGTTTCCGTCCATAAACGAGTTATGTGGCAATGAACGAAACCGAAACATATATCGCAGAGCAGATCCGCCTCCGAGTTTGGTCAGGATACGATGGCCCCGCGGAGGTCCAAGACATGATCACGGACATTCTCGAAGCTGACGCTGACGAGGATATGTTGCGGGCACGCGTCGCTGAAGAATTCCAACGCAAATCCGAAGCAGAATCGTCATGGCCCGCAGAGACCGACTGTGACAAACTGAATGCTGCATTCAGGGCGTTGCGTGAAAAAGGCGTAATCGCAATTCACAACGCCGGGTGGGATAAAAGCGAGGCATTTCACAACTGTCTTGAGGAGTACCAGTCGCAAGGTCAGCCTGAAAACCTGTTTGGCATCTGCTATTACACTTCGCAAGATGTCGACGGTGCTGTTGACGGCCACGGCATGTATCTCGGTTACAGTTCTACTCGTCCGGAAATGGAAGAAGTTGATGCAGAACGTGCTGGTGCCCTGATCTGTTCTGAGTTACAGAATGCTGGACTCAAAACCGAGTGGGGCGGCACTGCAACGTCCCGAATCAAGCTGGAGATCAGGTGGCAGAATCGCGGTTAGCGCGCCGCGTAGCAGCGCGATGCACCGGAGTTGTGGGCAATGTTTTTCTTCGCTCAAGACCTTTCGCCGCGATCTGCCACCTTCCCGATTCCATAAGAGATGAGTCCCTTCTCGTGTGGAATCTTAGTGAACCAACTCCTGGGCGAAAGCTGCACTGCTTTGATTTTTGGCAGAAAACTGCATGCTTAGAAAGCGTATGATTTGCTGCGGAAAATGCCATCGATTGGATGCACGGACTGCAGTTAGCTAAGCCATGTTTGGCCACATGGCTCAGATAATTAGGTGAATCACGAACATGGGATATGTTGACCCAACACACAACCGGAGCTCGTAAACATTCGCAGCAAATTACAGTTTTAGGCTGAAGGTGTGTGATGTTCGAGACTGTGCTCGATGTGCCCCCTCACAGTAGAGCGGCGACTCCGCTTTTGACTTTTTTCGATAGATGCGATTCACCTTTGGCGACGATGCAAAAGCATAAGGCAACCTAATACAAATAGTGACAAAGATGTGGGTTCTGGTACACCAATTGTTGCAACAAAAAGGCCAGCAGTGGAATCAGTGAATCCCGTCGTGAACGCAAGTTGGCCGGCGTTGTTAAAACTGCGAGGCCGTCCGTCGCTGCCTCGGGATTCGTTGACAAAGCGAACACTACTTATCGTACGATAATCTGTGATAAACGGATCCGGATTCACATCGAATATGTCACCTTCACGGGCGACGAGCTTTAGATTGCCTGCAGGGTCAGTAGCAAAAATCCCCCTATCATTTGTTGAATCAACACCATTTCCGGTGAGTTGAGCGAGGAACGCGACCTGACCTAAATCATTCAGAGCGGGTGATGTGAAGTCGATGAACTCTACGCCCAATTCGGTATTTGGGGCAGCATTGCCGGTGCGAGCAACTAACTCAAATTTGTCGCCTAAGATGGTGAAGATCCCCTCGCGATTGTCGAAGTCCACAGTCGTGCCTGAAAGAAAGCCTACAAAAGCCACTTCCCCTGCGTTGCTTATTGATAAGCTTGTACTAAACCCGCTGAGGTTCACCCCTGGTTCAGTACCAGGTGCAGCTTCGCCTCCACGAACGAGTAATTTCAACGAATCATCCGTTTCAATAAAGATGCCCCGCTGTAACGAGTCCGAGCCGGTGAAAAATCCATGGAATGCCGTTTGTCCTAGACTGTTCCTTGCAATTCTCGTGATATCGGTAAATGTGGCACCGGGCATTTCTGTGGGGACGCTGTCTCCTCGGCGGACTAACAATCTCAGTGAACCGTTGAATTCAGCGAAAAATCCTCGATTACTTGCGGAATCAACAGCAGTACCAGATACGAAGAATCTAAATGCGGTTTGTCCAGCATCGCTAATTGTCGGACTATCAAGGCCATCGAAAATCACGCCCAATCCAGCACCAGGTACTGCATCTCCTGTTCGAGCGATAAGACGCAGGGCGTCAGGGGTTGCAGAAAAGATGCCCCTGTCATTTGTGTCATCCACGCCGGCACCACTTAAACTTGCATGAAATGTCATTTGCCCAGAATCGTTCAACGCAATGGGATACAAAAAACCAAAATTTACATTGGATTCAATATCCAGGATGGGCATGCCGGTGCGAGCGACTAGGGCCTGCCTACCGCCAGACTGGAGGAAGTAGCCACCGTCGTTCGATGCGTCGATGCCAGTCCCCATGAGATTCGCGAGGAATGCGATTTGACCTGCATCATTCAATACTGGGCCACCGAACGGGCCGAAGCCTCTGAAACTCACTCCTGGCTCAAGGCTGGGAACAGCGTCTCCCACACGTGCAATTACGCTATCTTCACCGTTGAAATGACCAAAAGTGCCAAAGTCGTTTGTGCGATCCACCCCAGCCCCAGTCAATGTTGCATTAAATGCGAGTTGCCCCGAATCATTGAGTACGGCGTTAGAGAAGCTACGAAACATCACGCTTTGATTGGGGATTGGGGCATCACTGCCTGTCAGCAGGATCGTCTGATACGAGACAGATAGTGCCTCAAGTTTCTCAGACAATGAGAACATGAATACGGTAGCAATCATGCTCATCACGAATAATCGCCGGAACTCACCATGCCGAAACGAAGAAACTATTGACTCCGCTTTCTTATGAACCCGTTCGCTTTTACGGGTAGGGAGTTGCAAATGGAAATAGTTGCTGTCTGAGGCCTGCTGAGAATAGTATGACCCAGGGGCATGGCGAATTGCCAAGAAAGCTGCCAAATGCTGTTCCATTCCACTACCTTCACTATGAAGGCAATCGCATAGTTCTTCATCCCTAGAGAGCAATATATACAACTTGCGTAGCTGTGGTCAATTTCCGTGTTTTTCGTAGCTAATACCGCACGTGGTGCACAACATTTGAGCAGATTGCGAACCTAATCTTTCCACAAGAGGAGTGAACCACCGAGTGTGGAAACGGCGAGCTGATAACTCCACCGGAAGTAAGACTCCTCACGCAGTTAACCACAGCTCGGAAGCTTCAGTTAATGAGGCTATGAGAAGAGCGAAGGCCGTGGTCTTGATTTGGCTTTCCTTGGTTTCGTGATTAGCCGGTGTATTGTGTCGTTGAGGCTTGGTCGCGTCGGTTGGATACACCTAACGCGCGAAGACGGGGTCTCAACAGTCGGCGGATTTCACAATCGATGAGTTCCGCCTCGGTCGCAAACCGTGTTCCGAGCGAACGTCACAAGTCGATGACGTGTCGGCAATTCCCTGCTAGTAAGTGACAGTAGGCTTCTGTTGGTCAATCAAGTTGATGACTTTGATTTCCAGATTGGGAAGCTTGTTCCGCAACAATCGTTCTCCATCTGTCGTGACCATCGTGTCGGTCATCATGACTCTTTCCAAGCGAGGAAGAATCAAGGCACATCGCGAAAACTCGCCGATATCTGAATCCTCAAATTCGGGTCCCAGAAATGCCACGCTCGTCACGTTGCGAGCCTGTATGGTGTGATCACGGCTCACGAAGAATCGCATCACAGATGACTGAGCCGCATCACCCTGAATGTGCCCACCCAATTTAAGAATACTCTGGAGAGCATCGCGCTGTAGCTGATGGACGTATGCTCGATGCCCGAGAACGAAACACGCGACGGTAGTGACCAGCAACAAGGTACGCAAGCTCAACCGAATCCACTTGCGGGAGATTGCCATTTTGGTTTCCAAGAATCGTCGGTTGGGGTGCTGGTGGCGCCCTACTCTTGAGCTGGCGAGTCGAATCGCCACCGGGCAAACAATCCGCTGCAACCCAGTAGCAAGAACAACGCCGAGTTCGGTTCCGGCACGAGCGTTACCGTGAGCAGAGCGTCTACTGCGAAGAAATCGTCACTAAAGTTATCAGAATCGTTGAGGGCGAAGCTGAATGTCGAGCCGTCGGCCAGCGTACCCGAGAGCGTCTGGCCACTCCGGTTGGAGATCGTCAGGGGGTCGCCAAGAATCAACGCATCCAATCGTTCGTCGTCGAGTAAGAACTCGGTGCCGAAGAGGTTTACTTCGCTGCCCCCGAGAGCTCGAAACCCTTCACCTAAAGTGCCGCCAGCAATGTTGATTTCGCTGTCGGTGGAAGCTTGGAAGCCAGACCCTACGATGCCGCCGCTCATGTTCACTACGCTATCGGGCATCGCGTAGAACAGGGCGGACACGTTGCCACCGCGGATGTTCACTTCGCTGCCTGACTGGGCAGAAACGAAGAAACTCACGGTGCCGCCACTGATGTTGACCACACTGCCGGCGGCTTCTAATCCATTGCCGACTTCACCACCAACGATGTTCAGCGTCGCATCGACTACCGCAAAATTCTCACTCAATACGCCACCGGGTAGCAACGTTAGATCTTGGCCGGCGCGCAGTCCGTAGGGGCCGGTCTCCGAGATGTCGGTGCTGACGACCTGCGGCATGGTAACCAGCGGTGGGAGTGGCACGGTGGTTAATGTTTCGCTGTTGAGGGTGTCTCCTGCCAGCGGGGTAAAGATAAACGACGACCCGTCGGCGAGTGTCCCGGTGAAGACGTCGTTGCCTGTAAGCGTGATCGTCGATTCGGTATAGGCAACACCATTGAGCATGAATTCTCCACCGATAAACTCTACGTCGCCGCCTATGTCGGGCAAGAAGGAGCCTCCGCCGCCAAAACCCACGCCACCGTAGAAGGAGTGGCCCACGGTGCCGCCGCTGATGCTCACCTTGCTGCCACGGGAGGTTTGGAAGTTATGCCCTAGGGTGCCGCCGCTAATGTTAACCACGCTGTCGAATCCCGCGCGGAAGCTGCGCACTCTTCCGCCGCTGATGTTGACTAGGCTGCCGGAGTTAGAATGAAACCTTCCCACGCTTCCGCCGCGCATGTTCGTCACGCTTCCCGAGTAGGTGTAGAGCCCGTCCACGCGGCCGCCACTGATGTTCAATACGCTGTCGGAATAGGCCAAAAAAAGGTCGTCCACGGTTCCGCTACTGATATTCACCACAGCACCGGCGACTTCCAGCCCGCGGCCGATTTCGCCTCCTTCGACGTTGAGCGTCGCGCCGACCACGGCAAAGCTGTCGCCTAAGATCCCGCCAGGGCGGAGCGTTAAGTGCTGGCCTGCACGGAGGCCTGAAGGGCCGATCGCCGTCATGTCGTTGTTCACGACCCGTGGCGTTGTATCCAGCGGTGGTAGCGGCGCCATGGTCAGCGTTACGCCGGATAATTCGTCCCACGCCAACCTACTGAAGATAAACGAGGAGCCATCGGCGAATGTGCCCGAAAACACATCGGCGTAATTCAGAGTGATTGTCGATTCGGTGTACTCGACGCCATTGAGCATGAACTCCCCACCGATCAGCTCTAAATCATTACCCGGGTTAGCGTCGAAGTTGGAACCAAAGCTCCCACCACTGATGTTCACTTCGCTGTCGGGATTGACGCGAAAGTTGGTGCCCACGCTCCCGCCGCTGATGTTCATCACGCCACCGGGAGCGGCTCCTGAACCGCTACCTATATTTCCTCCACTGATATTGACTTCGCTACCCGAATAGGCGCCCAAGGTGTCGACGCTTCCACCGCTGATGTTCACTACACTGCCGGAATGGGCGCGGAAGTCGCGGCGCAATCTACCGCCACTAATGTTTACGATGCTTCCGGAGTTAGCATCAGATCGGGAGTTAATGATTCCGCCGCTTATGTTCACCTCAGCACCGAAATTGGCATAGAAAGCACTTGTGCTTCCTCCGCTGATATTCACGACGCTGTCGGCGTGGCCGTTGATACTGCCCACGTCGCCACCAATAATGTTTACCTCGCTGCCAGTGTTCGCGCGGAAGTTAGAGCCTACAGCGCCACCTCGGATGTTCACCTCACTGCCAGAAAACGCGTCGAAATGGTTGCCTACGTTGCCGCCATCTGACACGTTGAGTTGGGTCGTTGGCATCGGCTCGCCATTGCTATTGCCGACGTTGCCATTGATGAAAATTTGGTCCGCGGGAATATTGATGACCATGTCAAAGAGGTTGGGATCAGACGGGCCAGGGCCGTTGACGTCGGCGGTGGCCGTTGCGGACAGTAGCCCAGTGGCGAGCAGGGAGGTTATCAGCGTGCGAATCATAGCCAGTTCGCTCGGCGATTGCTGTCACGAGCGGGACAGGTAAAAGCGATGGAATGCAATCAGAGACTACGTATGATAAGCCTAACTCAATGACAGAAATTGAGCAAAGTGTTCGCCATTTTGCCGGCATTGCGGGTTAGGAATCGACCATTCCGCATCGCAGCTGCGCATCGAAGTGGACCACCGAGGTTGGAATGGTAGTCGAAAGCCGAACTCCAACGGCAGTCAGTGATAATGCCCCACGTCGTTATGCCGCAGCAGGATTCAGCATCTGGCCTCCGGTGTGTCGATTCCACGACGCGGAGTTGCTGGATCGTCTCGGGTCGCCAGATCTAAGGTGCTGAGCTATGGTCAGCTCATCCTTCACGGACTGCGGAATAGGTTCACCGACAAAATGTGATGATTGCGATCGCTGCCGACGGGGAGTTCGATCACTTGATTCAGGTAGCCGACTTCCACGCGCCAACGACAATCGGGCTTGGGCTTGAAGCCAATGCCGCCGAACACGCGGTTCTGGTTGAAGCCGCTCCGCGCGCCCCAATCGGTATCGTTGAGGTGGTAAAAGATTTCATCCCAGCCGACGAGGGTGAGCTTGGGCATCGAGGGCAACTTGTGCGTCACGCGGAAGAACTGTCGCCAACGCAAACCGAGGTCGTCGCCCGTTTCGACGAAACGTTGCTCAAAACGTGAGCGCAGGCCGAATTTCCACTTTTCGTGTTCTTTCGACCATGTCCATTGTTGCCAAACGCGGTGCTCGTCCACGTCGTCGAGCGTGATCGGCGAGGTGCGAATCCAAGCGTAGCCCGACCACAACGTCGAACGATCGTTCAATTTCCAGCCCAACCCTGGACGCACGATGCTCTGATTGAACCCGTCCGCATCTTCCAACATGCGGAAGTGACCATCGAACCACCACTTCAGTCGCTCATTCGTACAGCCGAGCTTAGTAAAAACACCCTGGGTGAACACAGCATTCCACTGTCCCGCGTCGTCGATGGCTTGCGCGGACGCGCGTTCCGCACCAAGAAGCAGCAGCGCGATAACAAGCAAACAGAATGTGGCAGGACTCCGTTCCATCGCCAAGTGGGTTGAGAGAGCTAGCTGTGAGAGAGCGTATTTCTGCTTTCGGATAAATACCGACTCGACTTGATTCTGCTCTGCTTCGACCGCAAGGTTTAACGGCAACCACTCGCCGCGGGCTGAAATCGTAGTTTTTTGTCAGATTTTTGCCGAGCAGAAACGCGTCGTGGAAAAGCCGCCTCCAATTTCCACGATCACAGACCGAGTTTCTGTTTGGCGTGGTCGCCGGTGAGATGTTTGACCACGTCATACGGATCGCAAGTTTCGCTGTGGGTGATCGGGCCGATCGCTCTGGCGACTTTCAGAGCCTCTTTGTTGAGTTTCTTCGTCCGCATGCCGATGCCCATCAGCGCACAGGCCATTGCCATCAACAGCGGAATCGACGCCTTTTTGTGAGTCTTGTCGATTTTCGCCACATGGGCCAGAAAATACTCCTCCTCTGGCGCAGTCTTTTTCTTACTCTTGGAAATCTCGTACAGCAGTCCGTACCCGCAGCGACGGCGCATGGTGTCTTTGCTCGTGATCCATTGGTCGGCCAGTTCGACCACAAACGGCGTCTTTGCTAGCGGCGCGTCGCAGGAAGAGAAGACGTGGGCGAGGTAGCCGCCTTCCAGGTGGTCCACCTGGGATTCGGCCTGTTCGATCGTCATCGTTTTCGGATCGTCGACCAAGATCGCCAGGATCTTCATCTCGTAGACATTCGACTTCCACAGCGACTGGGCCAGTTTCGGATCGCGTCCGATCGACTTGGCGTATTTGCGTAGTTTCGTCAGGCCGATGCCGTAGCTCTGGAGTTCGGTCTTGTTGAGCTTCTTCCAGTGCTCGATGCCACGTGGGTCCTGGTTCTGTTTCAGATAGGTGAGGACGGCAGACTTATTCATGTCCGGATTATATGCCGGGGATTGGCACCATGCGTCGGCAATTTGTAAATCGCTGAGAAGCGGTTTTTTTCGAGGTTTTGTCGTTTTTTTCCACGGCGATGTCGGAATTCTGGGGAGTTTGCTGATTTCAGAGTAGTTCCGAGTCTTACGCAGCCTACGGATCTGACAGATCCGCCAACATACTTTCACTCACCCACCAAAATGGAGCGCCTTACCATGAGCCTGCAATCTCGACAACTTGGTTCCATCGAAACCCTTGAACAGCGTCAGCTGATGGCCGGCGATACGCTCGGCGCGGTTACGCCAGATGTCGAACCATCGGCAATGATCTTCGTCAAGATTCCGCCGATGGGCGATTCCTCCGTGCAAACGGCCAGCTACGACGATGGCTCGACGGCAGCGGATACCTTTAGATTCAGCGTCGAGCGCGAGATGAAAGAGAGTGGCGAAAAGGGTGGTACCGCGGACATCAACATCGGCGTCGGTGAACTGCAGGAATGCACGATCAGCAAAAGCATGGATCCCGCCTCGACCGCCTTCGGTGTCGAACGCGAAATGAAAGAGAGTGGTGAGAAGGCCGGTACCGAAGATATCAACATCGGCGTCGGTGAACTCCAGGAGTGCACCGTCAGCAAGAGCATGGACATGTGCTCCATGGACTTGGCTCAGGCCGCCATCAATGGCAATTCGCCAGGCACAGCTGAGATCGACTTCGTCGAGGTGGCTGGGGGCGGCGATGCTGCGGCCGAATACGAAGCAACCGACGGCGCCTTCGAAGAACTCGCATCAGAGCCGATTCCGTATCTCAAGTACAAACTTGATCGCTGCTTTGTGAAGAGTTGGTCGATCAGCGGTGACGCCGACGATCGTCCGACCGAAGAGGTTGCTTTCTACTACAACAAAATCGGCTTCAGCTACGCCGCGACCGTCAATGGTCAAGAGTGGTAATCGCCGACAGCAAATAGTGACATCGAAGACTGGCGACCAATTCTTGGGTCGCCAGTCTTTTTTAGTCGATCTTTTGGAAATCTATCGAGCCAATTCATTGGTACTGAACGCCTCACCAAGCGTCAGACGATCCACGAAACGCCGTCGCCTCACTGGATCGCCCAGGAAGTTTTCGAGATTGTTCACACCTCCGCGCGCAACAATCGTTGATTGATCCTCTGGTTTTGCAGCGATAGCCTGCAATTGATAGAATCGAAATAGCGAAGTTGCAAACACTTTTGACTTGGACGAGAGTCGACGATGAGCAACGTTGGTCCAGAACTCATCTCAGAACTTGGTAAGCGTCAACAACTCGGAATGTACTTTGACTTCCGAGCCTATCGCAAACTACGGAAAGTCGAAACACTAAGCGAGCTAGCCATATTCATCAAAAAACAGGGATTCAGGTGCCCTGATACGCCTCCTGATGTCATCACTGTTGCTGACGCTCTGGAAGGTCATGCCAGTGATATGCAGGGTTCCCCGGCGACTTGGGCATGCGTACTCTCCGACCCAACTGGTGTGCTAGGGCTGCTTTTCTTGCCAATATGGTTCTTTGGAAGACTGTTCGATCGAACATGACTGTCAGCTGCGATGATGGCAACGCGGCCGGTGCTAGCGACAGCAGTGCATCATCTGTGGAAATCTTGACGGAAACGGTGAATATCTGCGCAACTTTTTCGGATTGTTCACGTATCAACAGTACCTTGGCGGCCATGGAGAAAGCCAAGGATTACTTCACTGCGAGCACAAGGAGGTCGGAAGCATGTTGGTTCTCTCTCGAAAAGTCGGACAGCAGATTGTCGTCGCCCTTGGCGATCAGGAAGTAACGATCGAAGTGCTTAAAAATCGAGGCAACGGCGTTAGTCTGGGCGTTCAGGCACCCGCCGAAGTCGCGGTCCATCGTCGTGAGGTGTGGGACAGCATCGTGGAACACGACGCCCACTCGTCCGAGCTGCTTTCCGCCAGCTATTGATGGCTTTCTGAGCGAAATCTCGCACTACATGGCTAGATCCGGCGGGTGCATACGAGGATTTGCGGCTGAAATCTTGCGTTTCGCGTCTGGGATTATTACGCTCGTGCTAGCTGACACTGGCATTCGCGTATCTGATCCCGACGGAGAAACTCATGCCCGCTTATCACATCGAGCGTTCGATCGTCATTGATGCTCCCGAAGCACAGGTCCGTCCCGCCATCGAAGACTTTGCCGAGTGGCCCAAATGGTCGCCCTGGTTGTGCATGGAGCCCGACGCGAAGCTCAGCTACACCGGTACGCCTGGCCAGGTCGGGCACGGCTACACGTGGCAGGGTGAGATCACCGGCGAGGGCGGCATGGAAATCGCCACGGTCGAGGGCTCGACGATTCGCATGGATCTGCACTTTCTCAAGCCGTGGAAGTCTGAAGCCAAGGTGGTCATGGAGATCGACCCGATCAGCGATTCACAAACGAAAGTCACCTGGCACATGGACGGAAAGATGCCTTTCTTCCTGTTCTTCATGATCAGCATGATGAAGGCGATGATCGGAATGGACTACGACCGTGGGCTGAGGATGTTGAAGGAGTACGTCGAAACCGGCACCGTGAAATCGAAAACCGAATTCGCCGGCATCGTCGACGCGCCAACGTGTCAGTATCTGGGCGTGGAAGGTGAATGCAGTACCGACAAGATCGGTGAATCGATGGGCGAGACGATGCCCAAGGCACATCAGTTGGCAACCGAAAACAGCCTAGAGCTGAGTGGCCCGCCGGGAGCGCTGTACCACGTGTTTGACATGAAGGGACAACGCTGTAAATACACCAACATCATGCCGGTGAAAGCCGCCAAGCCCGTGAGTGGCGCAGTCACCGGCGAGATCGTACCTTGCAAGGCGATCAAGATCGTCCATCGCGGCAGCTACGAGCATCTGGGCAACGCCTGGAGCACTGCGATGTCGCATCAGCGGTACAAGAAGCTCAAGCCACACAAAACGCAGTGCGCTTTTGAGCTCTACCCAGACGATCCCGAAGAGGTGCCCGCCGAAGAGCTGCTTACCGAGATTTACGTGCCGATCCGCGGGTGATGCGGAAGCTCTCACTAACAGACAGCAATGCTGCCATTGCCGATATGACGAGCGTTGTTGGTTCGGGTATCGCGCGGACTGCGGCGAGAGATTCGGCGAGGCCATAGTTGTCGCGCCAATCGGTGAGCGTCCCGACGCTTGGGTTTCGTTGCCAGGTGAGAAAGTCAGTACCGTCGACGTCCACGTCGCCGTCGAAGTCGCCGGGAAGTCCCGACAACGCAACGGCAAAGCTCGCGTTCGCATACACAAACCCCGATGCATCGACCGTAACGACCTGGCCTTCGGCTTCAAACGTATCGGTGAATTGGATCGGCAGTTCCAGCAGGGCATCGATCTGGGTGAACAGTCCGACGGTGTCAAGGTTGAGGAAAGTAATCTGCCCGAATGTCCCCGCGGGCGCGGCACCACTGGCAGGTTCGTCGGCCAAGTTGATCGTTTCCTCAACGGCTCCGGTCGCGACCACCATGCCTTCGTCCAAGATGACGTCAAACTCTGCAGCGTCAAACTGGTACCGGATCAGTCCGGTCGGTAACGCAGTGAGCGTCACCGGCGGGTTGGGAGTCTGCACGTCGGCGACCAAATCGTTGAGCTTCACTTCGACACCAAAACCGGGTGGGGATCCCAGGGTGAGCGAATACGAATCTAAAGGTGAGACCTCGGCTCCAGTCACCACGAAATCGGCCATCTGAGGGAACGTGCCTGCGGTGCCAAAATCCAACTCGGTGGTAATTGTGCCGCTTAGATTTTGCGTATCGCTATCGGTGAACGGAACGATGAACACGGTGGTCGCTCCGATCGTCAACTCTGATAGTTGCTCGTCAATGACGAACGTCGCGGTAGCGCCTGGGGCAGATTTGCCTTGGCTGCCCAGAACGACGAGCAACAAAATGCAACCACAGAGCGATAAATTGCGAACCATTAAGATTCCCCCCAGAGCAGCGTCGCATCGGCGAAAGCAAGCATAGCAACGAACTCCATAATAGCTCAACTTGGCGAAATCAGGCAGATTTTCGTTGGCGAATTGGCAGCGCGACACTAGCGAAATTCAGCTTGTACTCGGGTGTTAGCGCTTCCTAAGACGCCGCGAACTTTGTGGTCTCGGCAGACGAGGTTTGTGAGACCTTGTCGGTTGTAGCGGTCGTGTTCAGGCCGCTAAATCCGAGTCGGATCAAACCGGACAGAAAGATGCACTTACCTCTTCGGGCAATGCCGATTCGAGACTCATACAGTTTGACGTCGTGTACTGCACTGACGAAATCAGACTGGTTGAGTATCGGCAAGTTTTCAGGGAGGAAGACCATGCCTGCACGCACACCGCGTCTCCGCTGCGCGCCAATCGGCTTTGTTGTGGTTTCGATTCTTGTGTTCTCGGCAGCGGCGAAGCACGCAGCCGGGCAGTTTTCTCCGTGGGGATACGGCGCAGCGATCCAGCAACCCTCGCTTGAATCCCAATACTCGACGTATCAACCCGCCTTCTCGGCCTGGTCCGATTCACCACGGTACGAGGTGGCAGGCCTCCGCCATCATCACGGGCGTGGGGCTACGTTCCAGCCAGGCGGATCTTGCAACTCATGTGCTTGCTATCCTACGTCGTCCGTAAGTGATTGCACGGTCGGCGGTTGTTGCGGTCAGCCATCGGCAGGCTCCGGCTGCTGTGGATGTGATTGTTGCGGAGTGGCCGTCGCGCCGCCAATTCGCTGGTTAGGGTCGATCGGTGTGTTGGCTCTCGATCGCGAGGACGAGAACCATCGCTTCTTTTCCTACGACGACGCTGACGAATCGTTTCAGTTGCTGGATTCGCGAGATTCCAATTTTGACTATGCTCCCGGCGTCGAGGCGCATCTGATGTGTTGGAACGCGTGCACCAATCGCGGAACCGAAGCCGTGTACTGGGGCATCTTTCCCGACGATGGCTTCGCTTACGCCGATCCGAGTCAAGTCACTGGCAACTTAAACGGCATCTTCAACTTCGACCAGCTCGACTACAACGGCAACCCAGCCAATATCTATGTCGACAACGCGATGATTCATCGGCTGCGACGCGAGACGGAAATTCACAACATCGAGCTGAATCACATTTGGGGCCTTTGCTGTGCAGGCGCATCGTCCAGCTGTTGGACCTTTGGCGGACTGGCCGGTTTTCGCTACTTTCGCCTTGGCGACGAGTTGCAATTTGCTGCCGACACGATTGACACGACATTCACCGGAGCCGTGGAAGAGCTGTACTACACGATGGACGTGGAGAACGATCTGTTTGGCGTGCAGTTTGGCGCCCTGGCCGACCGTCGGCTCGGCTGCTCGCGTTGGAGTCTCACCTTCGGTGCGAAGGCCGGCGTGTTCGTCAACAGTGCCGACGCGCGTTCGACCATCGGCGGAGCCGCGGGCATCGCGACCATCAACAACGGACCGAACCTGGGCGCTGCGTGGGACATTGCCTCCAGCAAGGAGGATCTTGCCACAATCGCCGAAATTCAAGCGGGGGCCGCTTGTCGTCTGGGCTGTCACTGGCGGGTGCGGGGAGACTACCGCGTAATCGGTATCACAGGAGTGGCGCTCCCCACGCATCAGATTTATCAAGACTTGCGTGGAATTCAGGATGTCCAGATCCTGGCTACCGGTGGTGATCTGATCCTCCACGGCCTGTTCGTTGGACTCGAACGCAACTATTAGACCGATGTCGATCGAGGGTCATCGCGAACGCATGAATCGCGATCGTGATGGGCCACCAGACGCAGCGACTAGTGCCAGGGCACCAAGCAACGCCCCGCTTGTCGGCTCTGGGACGGAACTGGTTACCGATGACACGTCTGCCGCACGGTTGTACTCAAACTGCCAAGCCGGAATCAACGATGGATCCGTTCGCTGGATCAGCAAGAAGTCGAACCCATCGACGTCGCCATCGCCATCCAGATCGACGTCGTAGGCCGCCGCCGTGGCGATTTCGAGCGTTACTTTGCGCGGGTCGCTGTAGTCGATCGGTTCCCAGGTGAGCTGATGACCTAGGCCGAACTCTGGCAGCGAAACTTCACTGTTGTTGAACGTCCCGACAATGTCGTTGGCTGAGGCGATGATAATGTCGAACTGGTCGCCGCTAGCTGGCGTGTAGCCGTTGGACAAGTCAAGCATGACGACATCGAGCGCCGTACCGGTTGAAAGACTTACTGTGCCCGACGAATCAAGCTGATCATGCTCTGTGCCCGGAGTGGTTCCGCCGATCTCAATTTCGATAGCGGCCGTCGCGGCGGTTTCGTAGCTCCCTTCCAGTGGCACGATACCCGTGCTCGTGCCAGGGGCGTGCGTGGCTGCGAAACCAATCATCACGTCGTCGAGCACTCCGGCACCTTCGAGTCGGATAGTGCGGACCTCCAGCGGATCGGAGGCTGATTCCCCTTCGAGGCGGCCCTGGTTGATGAACGTCGAGTCGTCGCGACCCTGACCAACGAGTTGTCCCTCGCCGCGCGTCGTGTGCCCACCGGCCTGAGTAACGGTGACGCCGTCGTCGACAAGAAGGCGCGAGCCGAGCCCCGGATCGGGCAGAACGAATTCCCCAGTTCCGGTGACCGCGAGATCCGCATCAGCGCGGAGAACATTTTCGACGGTGATGGCGTTGTTGTTTTCGAGGGTGTCGTCCACGAACAGGGTATTGTTGCCGTTGGGAATCGTGATGGGTGCGTTGTTGGTGACGTTGGTAATTCTGCCTGAGGAACTGACGGTGAAGAATCCACTACCGGCAGCTTCAAGGCGTCCGTCGACGATGGTTCCCCCACTGTTAAACTCCACGAGCCCGTCGTTGGCGAACACTTGGCCATTGGCGTCATCTTGCGTGATCGTTGTGTTGCGAAGGCGAAGGGTAGCACCGGTGTCGGCCCGCATAACGTTGTTGTTTGTCTTTGGCTTGCTGGCGGTTTCGATCTGGAGAATCGTGCCTAGGCGCGGTTCCGCAACGATTGTGCCGTTGTTTACAAACTCCGCCTCAATAGCTCCCACACCACGCACTGTTTGGTCAACGCCAAAAGTCGCAACGATGCCGCCGGGGGCGCGAATCCGCGAACCCACGCCGCCCAGATTCTCGGTGAGCAAGATAATCTCTCCATCACCGGTAACGGTTTCCGACGTGTCGAAGTTAAGAATCGTCGACTCGGTCGCGTCCATGCCGATCTGCACCGTGCCGTCATTGCGAAAGGTGCCATTCTGAATCGTGAGCGTGGAACCTGTCGATTGGTTGAATTTAACCAAGGTGCTCCCCGACGTGAGGTGGATGCCTTCCAGACGTAGCAAGCCGTCAATGGACTCGAACGACCCGCCGTTGATCGCGGCCAATTGACCGCCGGTGATGCGGGAGGTCGAGAGCGAGATCTTACCCCCGTCGGCGATCACTTGTCCGGCAGCTCCCTGGATCAAGTGGACCGACAATCTTAGGTCACTGGTAGCTGAAGATTGAATGATGGAGTTGTTCGTGCGGCTCAGACCATTCGAGCCGCCGCCTCCGGTGCCGGTCGTGATTGCCAACTCGGAATCGCCCACCAAGTCGATATCTTCGGCGGTAATCGTGCTGTTATTCGTGAAGCGAGCTTCCAGATCGCCTTCGCCGCGAATGGTGTGATTAGCGCCCAGGACAATCGAGTCAGTCCCTGATGCGGTGAACATCCGACCCCGTGGATGCAGCACGATCTCCCCATCGACGACCGCATCGACCGTCGCGCCGCCGGCGATTCCCAGCGAAGCAACCTGCGCGTTGTTGTTGCTATTGACGTGGATCGCACCGTCATTGGTGAGCACATCGCCAAATACCGACACACCTGAGAAATTGCCGCCCTCGATGTTCAGCGTGACTCCGTCTTCGATCACCAAATCGTGTGTCGACTGCGCAGCCGGTCCGTCGGCGACGACCGTTGAGCTGAGCGGCAAAAACGGAATCAGTACGTCGTCTTCCGACGTTGGCAGCCTGCGATCCTCAACGCTGCAGCCCCAGTTACTGTCGAAACTAGGGCCAGGCCCTAAATCCAGCCAACGACTGCTGAGACTGCCGTCCCAGGTGCAGGTCTGCGCCGTCGCGGTTGGCGACAGGCTAGCGCAACTCACAGCAGAGACAACAGCAACACTTAGAGCCCAGTACCGTCGCATGATTGGTGCCCTCGTCAGGTTGAAAGTTCGCTTACGGAATCAGCCCAGTTGCCTCTCGTCTAGCGCCTGCCGCTGCGACCGAGGTCGCGATCAGCGTCAACGTTGTCGGTTCCGGAACGGTTTCGGCGAGGGTCGACAAGGATCCAACACCGCTGCCATACCCTGACTCCCACGCTGGGATCAACAACGGATCTTCGCGTTGAATGCGCAGAAAGTCGGTGCCATCGACGTCGCCGTCGTTGTCACGATCGAGGCCGGCACTTTCGACAACTTCGAGCACGACACTTTGAGGGTTGTAGACCACATCAAAGGTCATGCCGTTGAATACCGGAAGATCCTCGGTGCCGAATGTTCCACTGACGTTGCCGAACACAGTTTCCAGGATCGGGAAGGAATTTCCTGGCGCAGGCAGGAAGCTGTTCAGCAAATCGACGTCGAGCGTTCCACCCAGGATCGCGTTGCCTTGAACTTCGAGCACATCGAAGTTGCCGGGTGTAATGTTGGCCAACTCAATTTCCAGCGAGCCCGTCGAACTCTGCTGATAAGACTCAACTTGTGCTTGACCGATTCCGGTGGCGATTCTCAATGCACCTTCATTTTCAAGTGGCACGTCAATGTCAGCTTGATCTAGTGCAGTGAGTTGCCCGTCCACAAGGTTGATCAACCGACCACCGCCCGTAAAGGTCGCACCAGCAGCGACGGCGGCACCAAACTTAAGTCGTAGCGCGCTACTACCACTGGAATAATTGATCGAGGAAGTGGATTCAAACAGCATCGCCTGGTCGAGCTTCGCCTGTCCACTCACATTCAAGTCACCCTGCAGATTCTGAAACGAGCCATCGATCACAGCTTCCAGCGCTGGCGTCAATCCTCCATTGAGGTTCATGGTGCCTCTGATGGTGTTCACGTTCGTACCAAAATCTAACGTCGCGCCCGCTGCGACATTCACGATGCTGTTGGTACCAAAGTCGACGGGTGTGTCGATGCGCGCGGTGCCGGCATTGACGTTGATCGTGCCGCCGTGCTCGTACGGCGAGCCACTCAGTGTGCCGGTACCACCGGTAGTGTTGAAGTTGATCGTTCCGATGCTGGTGCTCCATGCTTGATCAAACTGAATCCGATTGCCCGCACCGATGTTCATCGTGCCAGCGAATATCTCGGAGTCGTCGATGACGAGAGTGGCAATGCCATCGACGGCTTCGAGTATGCCTGTGTTGCTGCTGCCATCGAGTTCGAGTAGGCCACCACCGGTGGAAGAGATGTTCAGTGTGCCACCTTCGGCACGGATAGTGCCATTGTTGTCCAACTCGGCACCCGGTTCGCCGGAAGGTAGCATATTGGAGATAACAATCATGCCGTCACCAGCGACCGTGCTGCCGGCGCCGATGTCTAATTTGAAGTCGATATCCGCTTCACCCCCCGACATGTCCAGCAGCCCTCCGCCGGAGAGGATCACCTCGTTGGAGTCCAACGCCGCACCCCCAGCGGTGCGCGGATTGACGCGCACCCACGACCCGCCACCTTGAATCAGCGTCTGAGCGAAGCCACCGTTGTCGCCGACGTTCATGCGAAATCCGTTGGTGCGCAGGCCGCTGCCGTTGCTGACGACCAAATCATTTACTGGGGCTGTGTCAGCGGAGAGCCTGATCGTCAGGCCGTTATCGATGATGGCGCGATCGTTGGCACTCGGCACGCCTGCGGGGCTCCATGAAGAGGCGCTCTGCCAGCTATCGTTGAAACTGATGAGCCGAGTTCTATCTACGGCGTAGCTTCGAGAAACAAACATCAACATGACCGACACGACACTCACGTAGCAGACGATCTTTTGAGTACATCGCACCATTCATCTCTCCGCCTACTTACGGCGATCGTCTGTTCTTAGCTATGGATGCTCCAACGACGGTAGCAACAAACGAGTGATATGCTTGCCAACATCTGCAGCAGACTCGCCGGTTCAGGTACGCTTTGCGACGATGCAAGCACCCCGACACCGCTGCCATACTCAAATCGCCAAGCCGGAATCAGCGAGGGGTCCGTTTGCTGGATGAGCAAAAAGTCGGTGCCATCGACATCGCCGTCGTTGTCGAGATCGACGTCGTAGGGCGTTGCCGAGGCGATTTTGAGTGTGACGACGCCCGGTTGATAGTCGACCGGCAGCCAAGTCAGCTCATGACCCAATGCGAACTGGGGGAAGTTTTCGATGTCGAACGTGCCGCTAATCGAGTTGTCGATCGCCGTGATGATTTCAAACTCGTCGCCGGCGGCTGGCACGTAGCCGTTGTTGAGATCAATGACCGACACGTCGAGGATACCGTCGAGTTCGACCGACCCTGTCGACGCGAGTTGATCGTGTCCGCTACCGGGTGTCGTACCGCCAAGTTCGATTTCTAGGGTCGCACTGTCGGTGACAGCGTACAGTCCATCCAGGGGCACGATGGCTGTACTTTCGCCCGGTGCGTGGACGCCAAAGCCGGTGAATATGCTGGCGGCGATGACCACATTTTCCATCGCGCCAGCTCCACCGAGCCGACCAAAGACGGTAATCGGTTCGGTGGAAGAATTACCCTCCAGCACGCCTCGATTCACGAAATCGACTTCAATGTTTCCTTCACCTCGGACTGTGTGATTGGCCTCCTGAGTGACCACCGCTGCAAAGGTCCCAGCGGCGAGCGCCAGACTCGAGGTACCACCGGTCGCGTTAAGGACCACTTCCCCGGTACCATCGAGCGTTGCGTCTCCCGTGAACCCGAGAGTGCTGCCAAAGCTCACGCTGTTCGCATTGAGCGAGATCACGCCATCGTTGGTGAGGGCATCGCCGTCGACGATCAGATCGATGAAAGTTCCTTGCACGTCGATTGCCGCGGAGTTAACAACGTCAGTCAGTCGCACGTCTTGCGCGACGAATATCTTTCCGCTGCCGACCGATTCGAGCGTGCCGCCATTGATGGAAGTTGTTTCCAGGATGACGGTGCCTCCGTCCGCAGCGCGGATGATGCCGCCGGCACCTTGGGTAGTGTTGGACGAATTCGCCTGAAACTCCAACGTAGCTCCGGCTCCCGCCTCCATCAGCCCATTGTTGGTTTGGAAACTGTTGACCAATAGTGTCGAGCCGTTGGTGCCCGGTTCCGCGCGGACCGTACCGTTGTTGATCATGCGGCTATTGATCCGGCCGGCGCCGCGAATCGTGTGACTGGCTTCTTGCGTAAACTCAGCAGGCACGCCTGGGAAGACTCCGATAAACGAGTTGGCATCTCCTCCTACGAGCAACACTTCGCCCGTGCCGCCGAGTGTGCCGGAAGAAGTGAATCCAAATTGAGCGTTTCTAAGATTCTGGCCATCGATGGTAATCGTGGAGTTGTTGGTGATCCCGCTGCTATCAACGTAGAGCCGGCCATCTCCCGACGCGTTGATGTTCTCGATCGGGGCGTTGACCGTCACGCCCGATAAGGTCACCAAGCCGTTGATGTCAAACACACCGCCGCCGACCGTCTCGAGAGAGCCGCCAGACACGGAAGTTACGCCGGTGAGCGAGATGTTGTCTGAATCAGCAATGAATTGCCCACCGGCGCCTTGGGAGTAGGTGGCAAAGTTGAGATTGATCGTCGCGCCCGCTGACGATCTCAGTTCACCGTTGTTGAGAAATGTCGTGTTGTCCAACCTCAAGACGGCGGAGGAGTCACCACTAGTCTCTTCGGCGATAATGGTCCCGTCGTTCTGCCAGTGTTGAATGATCGAGCCTTCGCCACGGATGGTGTGGTCGGCACCATTCACGGCGGCTGCGCTAACGCCGCCTCGAAGTACGGCATTGGAGGCAGGCAGGTCGTCGCTGTTTTTGAGTATCACCTCGCCGGCACCGTCCAGGAGTACTCCCTCACCGATGATCAGTTGCGAGCGAATCGCCGAACCATCACCGATGTTAATCGTTCCCGTGTTGTCGGTATCGCCTTGCGGCTGCAAGGTGCCAGTGGTGATGTTGATCGTGCCGCCGTTTTCCAACTCGCCGAAAATCTCGAGTGTGTTAACTTCGGGACTGTCACCAATACCGACGAGAGCGTTGTCCGCCGGAGCAGGATCGCCATCGGGATCCCAATTGTCACCATCGTCCCAGAAGTTGGTGGGGCCGCCATTGTCCCATACTCTGTCGACCGCGTGGCTTGGCGAGTAATACGCTGTGGAGCACAAAGAGAGAAAGAGGCAAGGAAAGAGAATTTTGGCGAAGCGGCTCATGGATTGGTGTCCTCAAAGAAGCAACTCGTAATCAGCTGTCCGCAGGCACCAACCGTATCAAGCTCCGAAAAGCACCTCAGTCGAACGGTTGCAACGCGGTGCGCGCAATCTTGACCCACGGCAAATACCACCGCATTGTGGTTTACCGTCGCTGTGATCGCAAGGAAAAATCTCCCTGCTCAGAGACTATCCCCGCCGTAGGGTGGTGACCCAAATGAGAAGGCATCCCGTGCATAACCAGAGACTAGTTGGTTCTGGGACCGAGCTGGCGTTTCCACCCCTTACCGCCGCGCTTCCATAGTTGACCTGCCACTGCGGAATCAGAGTGGGATCACTCCGCTGAATCGCCAAGAAATCCGTGCCATCGATGTCGCCATCCCCGTCGAGGTCGGTCGCTGGCGCTGCGATTAGCTCGAACGCACCAACGTCGGGTGTGCCATCGCGGAGGTTGCCAAGAATATCGTCAGCCGGCGCCTGCGCGGCCCATGCCTGATCGACACCGAAGCTGCTCGACGAGGGCGTACCGTAGCTGGTCACCAAATTCACGAACGCTTCGCGAATGGTTGTTGATCCGTCAGCGAATTCACCATCGCCGGGGTCCCAGCGCGGAACGACAAGGCTGTCTTGTGAAGCCAACCCGGGATCGCCGACGATCCGACGCGAGTCGTCGGTGAAGTTGATCGTTTCGCTGGCACTGGACGGAATCATGGCACCACCGTTGAAATACTGATTGTTCTCCAGCTGCCATTGATCCACCTCGCCTGCCGGAGTGTCCGAGAAGTCATTGCTCCCGCCAAATGAGGCGCCCATGGTGCCCGTCGGATCCGACCAGATGTTGTTGTAGAAATTGATTTCGTCGTTGGTCACGGCCGAATTCTCGACATTTACGCGCATGGCATACGCCAGGGCAGGCAGGTCACCCACGACGGTATTGTTGCGGAACGTCACGTTCTCGCCGCTCTTCACTCCAAACGCTGCGCGCATCACTTCCGAAGAGTTGCCCAGCATGAGATTGTTTTCGACCATCACGTTGCGCGCCTCGATGTAAGGCTTGGCATCTTCGCCAATCAGCACGAAGTTCCCACCGGTGCTGCCTTCCCAATTCAAAAACACATTGCGCTGTACCGTCACGCGATCGTTGCCGACGAATTGATCATCGTCGTCATTGCTATCCTTGATCACGATGTAGCCTGATGTGTTATTGTTGTTCACCCGCCCCGATCCGGCGAAGTCATTGAAAAACACGTTGTCGCGCACGATCACGTCCTCGACGGAGTTGATGTCGATGTGTTCGTCGGAGCCCGTCTGGTTGTAGAACATGTTGCCTTCGACAACGATGTCGGTGACACCGTTGTTGATTTTCAGCAAATCGTTGTTGTAGCTATCGTGGATCACGTTGTTGCGGACAGTGATCTGCCCAATTCCCTGATTGCCGCCGGCCCCATCGATATGAAACACGAGTGGCGACGCGCCCGCGGCGGTGTGGGCGATGTCGAATCCCTCGACGGTAATGTTACTCGCTCCCCGACTGTTGGCGTATGCTACGACCGTCTGACTCGAATGCCGCAACCGCGCTTGATACGGAACTTCTGAGCGTACCGTCACATCGCTGTTGAATGTGCCCACGAGGCTCTGCCTTCCAAAATAGTCTCCCGGACGAACCAAGACGGTCGCCCCGTCGACGTTGTCATCATGCAACGATGCCAAAGCTCCGCCAATCGATAGCCACGGATTCGCCAGTGAGCCATCGCCGGTCTGATCGTTGCCGTCGGTCGCAACGTAGAAAGTCTGCGCCTGCGTACTGTAAGGAAGGCTCACCAACGACAACAACACTAACCAACCGACTGATACCGCGCGCAGAAGCCGACGTTGCATGAAGAGATTCCCCAAGTGTTCCGTAGAGAGAGCACTTAGGATGCGAAATCGTCTGTCGGGGGTCAAGCGAGGGGCGTGTTCGTCGGCGTTCAGCAACAACGAAACGAGCATTGCGAACGTGCTAGCGAAAGGCCGAGTAGCGATAGCATCGCCAGACCAAAAGTGGTCGGCTCCGGCGCGGCGTTCGATGTCGCCAGGCCAGACGATCCGTACGCTGACTGCCACAACGGAATCAACGACGGAAAGTCTCGCTGAATCAACAAGAAGTCGAAACCATCGATATCGCCATCGTTATCCAGATCCGCGTCTGCGGTGATCTGGAAGTCGCTCAAGACAATCTGATCCGGATCGAACGCGCTACTGATACCGTAGTTCACTTGAAAGGAACCGAATCCATCGAACGTATCGAGTCGTTGTCCATCGGCAACGTTGTCGAAAACTCCAAGCAAATCACCGGCGCTGAGGACAAGGAACGTGTCAGCAGCATCGGGGATGAATCCGTCGATCACTCCCAGCAGTAGGTCGCCGTTCAAGATGGCATTGCCACTGATCTGTACGAAGTCGTACGTTGTGCCCATGCTCGTCCCTCCGATCTCTAGTTCAAGTGCTCCACCGGACTGTTGCAAGTAGTCACCGACGATCGTCGTACTGCCGGCACTGTCGCCGGGGGCGAGCGTACCGCCGCCGTTGGTGAGGCTGCTGTTGAAGATGCCGACACGCAACGTGCCGCCGGTGAAGCTAAAGCTACCGCCGTTGGTGAGAGCAATCGAATCGGCGCTGAGCTCGCCTGCGCTTAGGCTTACGGAGCCCCCATCGATGGTGACCGGAGCGTTCACCTGCAACACGCCTCCGGGCACGACGGGCGTTCCGCCAGCCGTCTGGACAAGCACATTGCCCTCGACGTTCAACGGTCCGTTGATTTCCACTTCGCCCGCTGCAGAGCCACCGAAGATCGAGAGCGTCCCGCGAGCGGCGATATCGAAGTTGCCAGTGTTGGCAGTATAACTGGCGCCATCGGAGACCGAGAGAAAGCCAGACGTGGAAAACTGGCTGCCGACGGAGGTTCCGCCGGAGCCGAGCTGGGTCAGTGTACCGCCTGACCGCAAGACGAGGTTGCCGAAGCTTCCCGCTGGGGCGCCGCTGTTTCCGATTCCCATACCGAAGAACGTCGAGTCGACTTGCACCGAAGCATCGCTTTCGATCGTCATTCTCGCGCGTATCGAGTCGGTACTGTCGGGGTTGAAGGCGCTATTGAGTTGCAGGATGTTGAGCGTTGCTTCGGCACCGTTGCGCATCGTTACTGTGGAAGTGTCGTTGGAATGGGCTCCGATTGAGAGCTGATTCACGTCGAATGTCGTGCCAACGCCGTCGAAAACCATGCTTCCGACGCTATTCGTGGATCCGACGAAAACCGCATTAGCCGGTGACATCCAATCCGCTCCTGATAGCATGGTGTAAGTTTGATCGTCGGTGATGAAAAGGGTGTCTTCAAAAGTCACCTGGGCGTCATTCTCCGCCGTGAAATCTGCGCCGGCCGGCATGTTCATCGATGCGAAGCCCTGATCTTGAATCAGGCGGAAGGTACCGCCATCGATTTCGACGTTGAGACCCGTGTCGAACCTGGAATCATTGATCTCCAGCGTCGAGTTGAGGCCGATGGTTGTGGTTCCGGTGACATCCAGCGTCGAATCCGACTCGATGTTGAAGGTCAGTCCGAAGGCCGGGTCTATCTTGCTGAGTTCGATCAACGAGCTGTTTCGAGCAGTGATCGTGTCATTGGCACCGAAAGAAATCGCATCGGAGCCTTTCGCCACCAACTCCGCGTCGTCGAGCAAAATGTCCCCGGCAAAAAATATTTTGCCACCACCACCGGGGAAGAAGTTATCGATGCGACTACCGCTGGCCAGTGTAGTGTTGCCCGACACAAGGGCGGTGCTGTTGTTTCGTAGGAGCAGTTCACCGCCGGTTGTCATCAGGAGCGTCTCGGTGCGGAGCTCTCTGGTGAAGAACGAAAACGTACCCGTGTCGGGCCAGAGCTCCATGGTCGCTCCCCCGGTAATTGCCGTCCCGCCTGTGCCGTTATTGGTTACGGTGATCAGGTGCCCTTCCGTTGAGCCGACGGTGCGATTAAGCAGCGAGATGCCATTGCCGACGATCAGTCCGTTGAGATCAGCCGTATTGCTTGAGAGCCTCACTGTGTCATTGGCGGGTGAGGAGAGAATCGCGGTATCGATATCCGACGGCACGCGCGGCAACGGCGTGATTGTCCCCACGAACGTCCAGTTGGCGACGTTGTGCCAGCTGTCGTCGGCTGCGCCGGTCCAGAAGTTATTGGCGGCCCAAGCTAGACGGACAATGCCACCGCCGCATAACCAAGTGGTGAGCGTGATCAGCAGAACGTGGTGACTGAACGTGCGCGGAGATTTCATGATCAGCGTCCCCCGGAGAGTAGAAAAGCAAGCACGACCGACGCGGCGAACACCTGGTGCGGACGCATCGTCGATTCCCCCACAGGCCAAGAATCGTGTGCTAAGAACAGGCCGTCGAATATGAGAAGCGCACGGCAATCAGATTGGGTCATCACCGGAACACGCAACGCTCTGGTCTGAGCCGCACGGTATTCGTAAGTGGAGTGCGGATGACCGCAGTTGTCAAGTTAACGCGGCCTAGCCGTCGGAGAGGTGGGGCTGGCCACGCTATTCGTCTGCTCAGAACACGATTTAGCTACCGCGATTTTAGCGTTCTGATCGCTATTCGAATGGAACGAGTCGCTCTTCGGCTAACCTCTATGCAAGGAGCTCGCTAATGTCCAAATTCCCTACTTGCAATCTAATTGCACGATGATACATTGGCGCGCTGCTAGGTCCATTCACACGCAGGAGGGAAGTTGCATCGATGCGATCCACCGGATGGAAGTTCTTGCTGCTTGGCGTTGTGGTTGGGCTGAGTACAACACCTTGCATTGCTCAGCATGTTGATGTGCTGCTAGATGCCGTGGATGGGCGATTGACAATCGTCGCACCGATCAACGGCGCTAATGCCCGCGAATCCGATGTGTTCGGCGACGGTTCGGTCTATCGCACCGACGATCCGGGATACGCAACGGTTGGCTTTGGCACACTCGCAGCTGGCGACGAAATCTTCTTCGATTTGCTGACGCCTCTCTATCACTGGTCGGGTGACAATTGGGCTCTGGCAAGCGACGACACGTATCTTCGCTTCTATGACCCTACGCTGCCGGAGGTCAATTCGGTTGTAGCTACTCGAACAAGTGGCGAAGCTGAGGGCTTCTTACTTCAACGTGCGACAGTACTCGGCTCGATTCACGTCCACAACATCTTCGAACTAGGCTCCGAAACCGACTCGCCAGTCCCGGTTGGGGCCTACGCTATCGGAAAGCGACTCACTTCGCCTCAATACGAGGACTCCGAGGAGTTTATCATCGTCCTCAACAATGGTTTGGAGGAGGCGACATTCGATGAGTCGCTTCTCGCGGCCGAACTAGCCTTCTTACCCATCGCCGGCGACTTCGATGGTGATCGTGATGTCGATGGCCACGACTTCTTGACTTGGCAGCGGGATCCTGCGTTTGGTTCCTTGACCGACTGGCAGGATGGTTACGCGAATGGCAACGCGAACGCAGTCGTTTCTGTGCCAGAACCTGTGGGTCTTGTGATCGCGATGACGACGGTTCTTGTAGCATGTTGTTGCCGCCGACATCCGCGAGCAATTACCTTTGCGGTGGTCGTTGGTGCAACGACGGCGCACGGGGCCGCGTCACATGCCGCTCATCTTGATATAATGCTCTACCAAGCCGATGGCGAGTTGCAATTGGGCGGCTACGACTTCGGCCGCCTGGAGCCAGTCTTTGGCATACAGGTCTTTCAGGAATCGACAAATGTCAATCCGGCGGCTCCGGGGGTTGCTAGGGTAAATAATCCTGGATGGGCAGCGGTTCCGTCCGTGCAGCTGGATAGGCTACCGCCGGGGGCAGAGCTATTGCCAGCTGGTGCAGCCGTCTCGTTTGATATTGTTCCGTTTGCGACTACGGGTACGAATCTCTCCTACTGGAATGGATCGCTGCCGGTCTCATTCGATTCACCCTTGGCTGGAGAGACAGTTGTTTATGGTGGCGGACTGTTTGACACAGGTGCTGTCGTGGACGGCACATCGTCGACGGTCGAAGGATTTGAATTCACGACCACGGGCCCGACCGGTTATCTGCACTCACATCAGCTGTTCAGCATCTTCGGGAACTCCGACAGGCAAACTAATTCGAATGATGGACCAGAACCCGGCGTTTACCTGCTCGAAATTGTACCGCGAGTCGCAGGTCTTGCCGGCGACCCATCGGCCTACGTGCTAATTGCAGTCGATGTCGACGACGACGTTTTGACTACGGCGGGCGATTGGGTTTCGTCGCAAGTCGTGCCCGAGCCCTCGTCGATGGTCGTTGCCGTCCTCGGTTTGCCGCTGCTGAGATTCGTCGATACACATCCGCGTCAGCGCTATCGCGCGACTCACACTATCGTGTCAGCGCGCAATCGAATCTACGTTGGGCAGTGGATCGCGTGACCTGCAACGAGAGTCCTGTTGAGTATTTTTCTGTCACTCAGTTTAACTTCGGAGATCGACCTAATGATTCTTACCAAGCAGAACTGCAGCTCACTGCTGCTGAACGTGCTGTTTGCGTTGGCAGCTAGCAACCCGCTAGGTGCGCAAACGCCATACCAGTTCTTCACCCTGCCGTTACCCGAATCGACAGCCTCTACCGCGTATCACATCAGCAATGATGGGAAGATTGCCGGCCGAATCGATGGCCTGGATGGCGTAGCTCGCGGGTACATTTATGATCCCAATGGCCCCCTCGACCTCTTCGATGGTGCTAACGACGACTCACCATTTACCGAACTCTGGGGCGTCAATACCGCGGGGCAGTCCTCCGGCTACGTGTCGAATGCGGACTTCAGCCAGTTCGATGGATTCCGCCGCGAGGCTGACGGAACACTTGTGCCCGTGAACTTTCTCGCCACACCTGGTCCATCAAATTTTGGGATAGACATTAACGAAGCCGGCGACGTTCTCGTCCAGGGTGATGGCTTTACTTACGTCCACAGCGTGGATGGTACTCAGAGTACATTGAACATAAACGGTTACTCCACTGATGCTGGCTGGGGGATGAACGATCAAGGCATCGTCGCGGGCGTCGCGTGGCCAGGTTTTTTCGACACACCTAACGGATTACTCTACAACCTGAACGACGATACGTTCGAAATCTGGAACTATCCAAGCGCAGCAGAGACGTCGCTGCACGATATCAACAACCAGGGTGTGATC
>JANQQA010000345.1 GCA_028285205.1 Bythopirellula sp.
CGCGCGGTCGGCTGCTAGGTCGACCTCACGGATGGCACGTTCGCGCTCTTGGTCAGCGGCATTCTTGGCTTCCGCCAGGATTTGCGTCTTGGTCGCTTCCGCATCCCGCCGAGCCTCATCGAGCAGCTCGCGCACTTCGTCAGCCGCCGTGGCCAGCTTCGCCTCGTGCTGGGCGAGCATATCCTTCGCCTCAGCATGCATCCGCTCGGCGTCCGCGATGTTCGACTCGATGCGGTGTTCCCGCTCCGTGAGCGCCGCAGCAATCGTCGGCCAGGCAAACTTGCCTAGCAGAGCTACCAGAATGCCGAACACAATGCCGGTGAAAATCGCCAGATCGGGATCGAACTTCAACGGGTTGGTCCCGCCACCATGCGAATCTCCGCCATGGGCGTCGGCTCCGTGGGCATCGCCACCATGAGCGTCGTCAGCATGGGCTCCCTCACCATGATCAGCTTCGGCAGCTTCGTGCTCACCTTCATGCTCAGCGGCGACGGAAGTTGCCGTACCGGCAACTCCCCAAGCCAAACCAATAACAAGCAGGCAAACGAGCCCACCATAACCGGCGTTAAAGCGCATTGTGCTTATCCCAAACAAAACGATTTGAAGCGAAAAACGGAGCGTCGCCCGACCTAGGCAATCATGCAGACGATCAGCGCGAAGAAGGTCGCACCTTCGATCAACGCCGCCGCAATAATCATGGCCGTCTGAATGTTGCCAGAAGCCTCTGGTTGGCGTGACATGCCCTCAACGGCCTGACCACCGATACGACCGATGCCCAGCGCGGCACCAATCATCACCAAGCCAGCGCCGAAGGCGGCGCCGAAATCCATGCTGAAGCCACCGGCCGAGCCTGCCGCTCCATCAGCACCAGCATCCTGTGCCATAGCAGGCGTGGCCACCATGAAGATCGTCAAACAAATTACTACCAACTTCGTCAACTTTAACACGGTCTTGAACTCCTTCGAATTGGAAAACCCTGAGTGAATGGACTACGAAAACGGTGACTCGACGCTTCAGTGGTTCAACAACTTAGTGAGGATGCACTGCAGCACCGATGAATAGTGCGGACAAAAACGCAAATATGTAAGCCTGCAAAAAAGCAACGAACAATTCCAACAGACTGATCAACGAAGCTGCGATCACACTACCAATTGTGACACCGCCCCACAGTGCTGTACTCGCTTCTGCGCTGACAGCAATAAAGCCCAGCAGTACAGCCAACACAACGTGTCCGGCGAACATATTTGCGAACAAACGAATGGCCAGTACGCCGTGCTTGACGAGCAACCCGAACACTTCGATCAGGAAGATAAATCCATTCATCACTGGGCTTATTGCCCCAGGCAAATCCATGTGGGGGACTTGGGCCTTCCAGAAACCGACGGCGCCCAGTTGCGACATACCAGACCCCACCACCACGGCAAACGTCGCGAAAGCCAGCACACCCGTCACGGCGAGTGAACCGGTGGGCGAACCAACCCAGGGAATCATCCCCATCAGGTTGCAGCCCAACACAAACAGGAACATCGTCCACAAAAACGGGACAAACCGATCCGCATCGTGCTTGCCGATGCACGGTCGGGCGATTTCATCGCGGATGAATAGCAGGAACACTTCGAGCATGTTCCACAATTTGCCGCGAACTGGCTTGCCACCCTTCAGGGACTTGGCCAGCGACCAGAACGCAAGAAAGATGATCATGGCTACGACCACCTCGATCACCATAAACTTCGTCAGCTTAAAGTCGAACGCAGCAAAATCGATCAGCCCGCTGCTGGATTCGATGATCGGATTCTCCAACTGCAGCGGCTGGGGCAGCTCGATATGACCGTGACTCTCTGCGGGTGCCAGTGCCCGCGGGACGTGAAAATACGTGGCATCTTCAACGTGCTCGAACAGATGTTGGGGTGACAGCGCGTCTGAGGCCATGGAGTTATCGTTGGGTTTCTTTGGTCGTCGCGGTGGCCGTCGAGTGAGATTGCGCAAGCCGCACCGAGACAAATGTTTCAATGACTAGCGTCACGAGATAAAAGCAAAGCAGATAGCCGACGAAGTACAGGTACGGGCCTTTGTCTTCCGACAACCCGACCACTAAACCGATGACAAACAGCGGAATCACTCGAATCGCGGTGGACAGCAACATCGAGACCAGTGGCTTGTCCTGCTTCGCGTAACGATGCGCGACCGCCAGGACACCAACTCCGACGAGTAAGCTAATCAGCGCCGCCAAGGCGGACGGTTGCAGGCCAGCAACGCCTTGCATCCATAGCGCTACAGGTGCGAGTAGCAAGTAGAGCAACAACACTGCACCAGTCAGTAGCACTACACACGACAACATCCCACCCGCGCAAACGCGACTAGCCCAATCGGTCATGGTCTGCTTCGACTGCGGCAGGAGGGTTTCGGTGGGAGGATGTACGGGGAGCATCGTGTGCGTCTGACTCTTCAAGCCGAATCCGGCATTTCTAGCGGTCGGCTGGCTTCTTGCCCGCCGCCGAATTTAGGGAATACAGTAGGTGCCTAATCGCTACGTACATCCCCAACGCGAAGCCGATTAGCATGAAGACAATTCGTGTCCCCAACAGCGTGTCGAGTCCGTAACCCAGGAGTCCGGGGATGACCATCTCAAATGAGACCGTCATGATCCTCGACGCCCAGTAGGCAGCTCTCGCTGTCGGTGATAGGCCGTCGACAGGGCTCTCAACTGAGGCTGGTCTCTCTGGCCGAGGTTCGGACACGGTTTGTCCTCTTCACCAGCGTGTGGTTCCGAACGCCAACCCATGTGGTGATGACTTCTTCGCCTCGCGTTTAGGTGACTAATCTAATTCGTCGTAGAATACGTGCAAAGGGGAATTCGTGCATTTTTTCACAAAGTATTTCGGGAACGCACAAACCTATTCCTCGAAAGGGGTTAAGGAAGTTCGTGCGCGTCGTCGCGGCGCCCAAATTGTCCGAACGCGCGACCAACATACCAGCGCCATTTCAATCGGCGAAGCGAACGGAATGATATGACGTAAACCCAATTAATGAAAGCACTTACGAATCGAAACCCGCGCCGAATCCTTGCGGGTTTCGGCAACGCATGTTAACATGGTTCATAACGGTTGTAGGGCCGGATCTGCCCTCTATTTTCTCGGCGGAGTTCACGACAGAACTCGATGGAGTAGAGCGGTCAGCCAAAGGCGTGGGATCCATCCCCTGGGGCAATATCCAGGCAGAGCCTGCATCTACTTCTGTTACCCGACTGGTTCAGGGAAGCCCGGTGGGACTTTCCGTGCTGAGTATTCGTCTGGGCATCACGCTTGGACCACCAGTCTGGGGCAGCTTCTGCGTGAGGTCTGTGCTAGATCTGCGAACCTGCCTCAGCACTCCTTTGTCAGGGACGGCTCCCCATAGCTCTCGACGCTCAAGTACTGTCGCAGAGTCCCTGATTAGCTACGGAGATCCGGCACCGATGACTGCCGCCACACTACGATCCCACACCGCCAAAGACCTTGCCCAAATGGCTCGCCAACATGGCATTCCCGGTTGGCATTCGATGCGTAAAGAGGAGTTGGTCACCGAGCTGGTGCGGCTCGCCCGCAAGCGTTCGCTCAATAAACCCTCCACCAACGGCAATGGCACGAACGGCGACTCGCGCAGCGCGAATCCCCGTGTGCAGCAGAAAATCGACCAACTGAAGCGCAAACTCGCCAACGCGAAGAACATCGCAATCTGCACGCCAAGCCATGCAGAATCCACGCCTGCTGAAGATCGCCTGGTGGTGATGGTCCGCGATCCCTACTGGTTGCACGCATTCTGGGAGCTCTCCCAACGCAGCGTCGATCGTGCACAGGCAGCAATGGGTCAGCATTGGCACACGGCCAAACCCGTCCTGCGGCTGTTTACCATCCAAGAGGCAGGTAGTTCGACGTTGGAGCGCGACATCGAAATCCACGGCGGCGTTAACAACTGGTATGTCGACGTCCAGAATCCACCCTGTGAATTTCGCATGGAAATTGGGTACCTCGCTGAGAACGATTCGTTCTATTGCCTGGCCCGTAGCAACACCGTGCAGACTCCGCCTGCCGGCACTAGCGACGCGGTCGACGACAATTGGTCGCATGTTGCTGAGCAAGCGGACCGCATCTTTGCGATGAGCGGTGGCTACTCACCGCAAGGCACGAGTCGCGAACTCCAAGAACTTCTGGAAGAGCGTCTTCGTCGTCCGTTAGGCACTCCGATGAACACCCGATTTGGCAGCGGCGCCGAGGCGATGATGAACTCCAATCCCGGCGACATGCCCTTCGCCGTCGATGCAGAGGTGATTATCTACGGCGCCGCCGACCGCAACGCCCACGTCACACTCAAGGGGGAGCCCGTGCAACTTCGGGCCGACGGCACCTTCGCCGTCCGCGTGAGCCTACCGGACCAACGCCAGGTGATTCCGATCGTCGCCAGTTCTGGCGATGGTGTCGAGCAACGCACGATCATCCTCGCCATCGAGCGCAACACGAAGGTGATGGAAACTCAGGTCAGGGATGTGACGGCGCGGTAACGGCGGTTTGAGTCAGTCGGAAACTTGCCTCGCTGATGTCAGAGTCCGGATGACATGCCACTTCAAGGGTCTCGATTTAGCTTCCGCTGCGCCCCCTCGAGCGTCGAGGAGTCTACGCGCTGAGCAAGCAACGAATCATTGAAGATCTGGCAGTGCTGCGTTGATGGCTAGGAACTGCTGCGTCCCAGATCTGTGAGATCGTATATACTGCTCTTATGGAGTCAGAATCATCGCCCCAAGAACGACTGATCGCGAGCATTGCACAGCTCTCCGGCTGCTTGGTCGCTTACTCGGGCGGAGTAGATAGCGCGGTTGTGGCGAAGGCCGCGTTCTTGGCGTTGGGCGAAAAAGCAGTAGCAGTCACAGGGGTTAGCTCTAGCCTCGCAAGCGGTGAGCTCGAGACCGCCCAGCGCATTGCTGCCGCAATCGGCATTCGACATGAGACCGTGGCCACCGACGAGTTCTCACGCGTCGGCTACCTCGAGAACCAACCCAGTCGGTGTTGGCATTGCAAGACAGAGTTGTACGAGCAGCTTCACGCGCTGGGTAATCGACTGGGCATCGAACAGATTCTCAACGGCGCGAATACCGACGACACCGGCGACTTTCGACCGGGCATGAAGGCGGCGACCGAACACCAGGTACGCAGCCCGCTGATTGAGTGCGGAATCGACAAAGCGGGCGTTCGCGCAATTGCGAAGTCGTGGAACTTGGAGATCTGGGACAAACCAGCCACGCCGTGCCTGTCGAGCCGCGTGGTCTACGGACTTGACATTACCCTGGAACGGCTGGCGCGGATTGATGCAGCGGAGCAATTGCTACGCGGACTGGGCCTGCAGAGCGTCCGCGTGCGGTATCACCACGATGACCTGGCGCGCATCGAAGTGGCGCCAGAGCAACTGGCGGTGCTCAGTGAAACCGATAACCGGAAGCTCGTTGTCGATGGGCTACGTGAGCTGGGTTTCAACTACGTCACGATCGACTTGCAGGGGTTTCGCTCAGGGAGTTTTCAGCAACTCGTGTCGCCAGAGGACCTGACCCGCAACACGTGAGACGCACCGCTCACCGTGGCGGTCCACCGCCCGGGGGCCCAAAGAACCCACGGCCGCCACCTTGAATCGGCTCTAGACCGCGTTCTGCCCGTCGGCCGTTGAGCAGGTCCTTCATCTGATCCATCATGGCACGCATGCCGGGACTGGTCCGATCAAGCCCTTGTTTCCGCCTTTGATCGCGTTCCCCAGGGGACATGTCGCCGCCTCGCCCTCCGCGATCTCCTCGTTCGCCACGATTTTGGCGTCGCTCTTCCATGCGATCGATCAATTGGTCCAGCGCCGCGACTTGTTGTTCGCGCGGCATCGCAAGCAGGTTTTCCATTCGCTGCATCATGAAGTCGCGAAAGCCGCGACCGAGTTCGCGACGCTGAGATTCGGAGAGGTTTTGCGCTCGTTCGCGAAAAGCGTCTCGGTTGGCACGTCGCTCGTCTTGCGACATGTTCTCCATGTTGTTGAGCATGTCGTCGCGCATTTGCTTCATCTCAACCAGTTCTTGATCTTCGCCCGCAAATAGGGCCCAACCGACTCCGGCGAGCAGCAAGAGAATGACGCTGGCACCAATGACGTGTTTCTTTTCCATCGTTTTGTCCTCACAGGAACCTAATTGATTCTACTACTCAGAGCCGGAGAGAACTGCTAGAGCCTTCGTGATTGAAGTCTCTGTCTCGTATTGCTCTCCTCTTGTGAGTCGTTAATCAGCAACAATCAGCGCATCGACGTGCCCATCGAGATACAGGAAGTTCCGCGACCCGTCCTGGCCAGGCGAGCCGTGGAATGATTCGAAGTCGTATACCACCCAGACTTCGCCCGACCCACGTGTTTCGCCTCGGCGAGTTTCCAGCACATCTTGGCGAGTGCGACCTTCCAGTCGGAAGGAAGGGTACTCGAAGCTCAGACCTTCGTTGTCGAAATACGGATCCCCCGGGATGTAATCCCATCCATCTGGCCGCTTGTAGCCAGTGCCGTCCTTATTGTCGAACGTGTAATCAGGTATATCGTCGAGATTGATCGGCCCAAAGTCGCTGGGGCAGCGGTACATCTCGCGATTGCCCTCGGAGTAGGCGGCCAGAACTTTGTACAGCGGCCAGGTGCCCTTGTCGTACTCCTCGAAGGGCCGTACCGAGGGCAAGATCGCCGCCTCGGGGAACTTGCCCCGCTCGCCCTGACGGTCGAGATACTGCGTCAGCGCCAGCCCCACCTGCCTGAGATTCGACTTGCACTGCGTCCGCCGCGCCGCCTCACGCGCCGCTTGCACCGCAGGCAGAATAAGCGAAATCAACACGCCGACGATGGCAATTACGACCAACAGCTCGACGAGCGTAAATCCTCGAGAATCCG
>JANQQA010000353.1 GCA_028285205.1 Bythopirellula sp.
ACCAGAATCCCGGCCCTAAAATTCCCCGGTAGCTCAGTTGGTAGAGCGGTTGACTGTTAATCAATTGGTCGCTGGTTCGAGTCCGGCCCGGGGAGCCAGCATTCGCGAAAGGCCCTCATTCGAGGGCCTTTTTTGTTATCGCTCGCATGGCTGCAGGTCCAACGCCATTGCCCAATCGCAGACCTCGAAGTCCCTTTGTTCCAGTTCTTCGAGGAACTGCTGAAACGACTTTGCCACTTCGGTCCATTCGCGAGTCCTCCGAGAATGGAAGAAGATGCTCTCCCCGCCGGCAGAAAACGAATAGAAGTTTCCGAGACCATCCTGAGCGAATATGAAATGTCCCTTCGCGTCACCCTCGCCGATCACGTTGAACCAGCAGGGATCAATCAGTATCTCGTCACGGAACTCGCCGAACCCGGCATTTAGCAGCCAATACCGCAAATCGGGCGGAAACTGAATATCGTGCTGCGATTCGACCGACGACAATTCCTCGTCGGATGGCGTGCGCCGTGGTTCGTAGACCGGCTTGGATCTAAATAATTTCTTCCTGGTTGTGCTGAGCAGGCGCTCGGTTAGCTCTTCCATGGCTTCCACAAACGAGTAAACCGGTTGAACGGTGCGGTTGCTGGTAAGAGGTAAATGAACTCAATGGTCACAATGAGATACTCAAAGCGGGTAGGCGGCCCATTCGGCGACTCTATCCCGAGTGCCTGATTCCGACGGAAACATCGTCTATTAGCAGCTCCGTATCTTCGGCTGCTTCCGCGGAACCCTCGATATCACCGTAGACAAAGGGCAGCCACCCACCCTCTTAAACTATCTTAGCCGTCTTGGCGGAATGCCGTCTAACGCATCGCGGATTTGGATGATGTAAGTCTCGTCGTCGAGCAGCTCGCGCGCTCTTTCGGCAATGCGCTCCGCTTCCGTGCGTCTATCGCGATTGACAAGAATCGCGATAACAAAAGACGAATTCCTTGCGAATATCTTATCGAGTGTATCCAAAAAACCCAGGTCCGCCTCGTCCCCGTATCTTTCGGTGAGATCGGCAATTGATCGTTCGTGTTTCTCTATCAACGAATCGAAAGAGTTGTACCCAACGATGTACTTTTCGCACAGGGCGTACTCGGCACGTGCCACGAGCGCGTCCTGAGCGACGTTGAACACGTCACGCGCAAGGTGCCGGTTGTTGAGATCCAACCATTTGAATAGCGCGATAGTCCGATCGTCTTCCTCGAGCACATCGTTGAGTGCGACGAAGTCATAGAACGCGTGGAAATCGCCGCCGCTGTTTCGCACGTACTCTTCGGCGCTGTCCCGAGCATAGCGCATGTCCGCCATGGCGGGCGGATACTTGTCGGCCAGGTCTCGCCAGTCGCCAAGCGCGAAGGAAAGCCGGACACCGGCAAGGGACGGTTGATACCGGAGGGCATTCGTGTGATACCAGAGATACTTCTCTGCCGCGAGAGCGAGGCGCCCTTCTCGAATATCGAGATCTGCCCCGGATCTGATTGCTGAGGGGTCGGGGTTCTCAGGCGGCACCCACTGTTGCGCTGAGACATTTGAGTTGAACAGCAGAATTGCGGAAACGGCTGCATACGAAACAGCCCTGACACAGACACTGCTGCGAATGCTCGTTAGTGCTCGCCAGTTTCTCTTGCCGGTTCCGCGATAGCTCTTCATTGTGCTCGATGATAGCGGTGGCGGCCGGTTCTGGCGCGGAAACAGGTCACGATTACGGTGGCGATGTCGCCTGGCTATGACCAGACTAGGCTGAAACCTTGCGAGCGATCTCGTCGATCGCACTCAGCTCCTCGTCAAACCGATCGACAAGCGCTGCAAGTCCGTAGCCCTCGCTCCGGCCCGCGGCGAACGCTTCCCAGGATTCCGAGGATTCGCCGAAGGTATTGGTTTGGTTCTTCTTGTCGAGATGGAGGACTGCGGCGACTGCGGCCCCCTGGTCAAAATACAGCTCATCGCTCTTCAGTTCGAAAAAAGGTCCGCGATCCAAGCTCATTCTAGACCAACCCGACCGCGTGGCGCGTCTACGTACTGAGCTGGCGTTCGGTTAGCTCTTCCGTTGCTCCCACAAACGGGTAAGCCCTTCGACCGGCTCTGTTATTCGCACAATATGAATGAACTCGGTGGTCATATTGAAAATCATAGCTCGTCGATCCATTCTTCAGCCAGATCGTGAGATCGCGGTGCTGTACATACGCGGCATAGGTGTCGTCGATGGATATCTATACTATCCTGGTATCGGCTTGCGGCTCTCAAGAATCAAGTTGACTTGCGATGAACAAGAAACGTGTTCTTGTCCGTTTCATGACTCTGTTGCCAGCGCTACTGCTCAGCGCTTGCATACGCGTGCCTGTCACGGACTACCAGGACGAGCGAACCAATAGACTGCGTGACAGTTTGAAGAACGGCCGCGCAGAGGAGACGGTCAGATTACTCGACGCCGACCATATCATGGTGCCCGACTTCCACCGTTTCGCGGAAGCTGACAACATCCCCAAGCGGCACGCGAGTCTCCGCGTGGTTTCGAGACAACCGATCACAATACACCTACAATCGGTCGAACTAACAGACGTCAGCAACAATACGGTCCTTAGCGGCGACACCTCCGAGACAATCACGACGCGCCTGCCTTGGGCGTACTACTACCACCCTTACGACAACGTCGAGTACAAGCATTTCGAAGACCGCGTATTGGTGTTTCGACATACCGATGAGCGCCTCGACCACTTCGGTAGCCCGAAAACGTTACGCCTTGATGTGACCTACCGAATCGAGGGACAAGACCAGACTTACGATGAAAGCTTCGACCTGGAGCTAAAGCACTACGCCATATGGGTAACGGAATAGCGTGACCATACGTGCGCAGCTGGTTCCGGAGATACGCCCGCAGCGGTGCCTGACTCGTACCTCGGCGATACAAACAGAAATGTCCGGATACGATCGGGAAACCCTATGCAGCGAACTTTGACTTAGGATCGTGTCTTCCGTTTGACGGGCGACCCGAAAGTGAATGATCTGGTAACGCCACTGTACGCCGCCGTTGCTGCGCTGATATTCGTTCTACTGAGCGTGCGAACCCTGCTCCTGCGGCGCCGGTTCCAGGTCGCTATCGGACCTGGTGAGTATCCTCTGCTCGCCAGAGCCGTTCGGGCTCATGGCAACTTTTCCGAGTATGTG
>JANQQA010000001.1 GCA_028285205.1 Bythopirellula sp.
AGTGGGCGGTATCGAACCGTTTACACAGGCGAAAAACTGGATCTCACGGTTGTCGTTGATGCGGATGAACACCTCTATCTGCCAACGCGTCGAAGCCTTACCAACGTCGCAGGCTTCGGCGAGACAACGGCCGATTTTGAAGTCCCTCACGGTGTCTTGATTCGCGGAAAAGTAGTCGAAGCCAACTCGAATCGCCCGATTGCATCTGAGCATCGCGACTTCTGCGAGGATCATCAGCCCGGCCCATTGTTGTCTGGATACGCCAGATACTATCCGCTTCAAGGCAATGCGTGGCTAAAGAACTTGGGAGAAGGACTCGTTTCCATTCCGTTCGAGTACAGCCCTAAACATGAGCGACGAGTTTACATCGACGACAAGGGTGAGTTTCAAATGGCAGTTCCGCCAGGGAAAGGGGTGGTGCTGATTGATGCCAGTCCGCCACGAGGCGAGCCACGTTTATGGCGAGTGCCCAAAGTGCCGTACCTCTCCATCGGCGGGAACGTCACCGGAACGACATCCATGATCGATCTGGCTCCGAGTAAGTTGACATTTCCAGGGCTGCAGAAACCGATCGACGCCGACAACTTTCACGCTTACAAGCTGATCGACGTCGCAAGTGAACGCGAGCAACTGGCACTTCGCTTCGAGGTGAAGCCTGCACCATCACAGTCGATTCGCTTTGTTGATCCTGCGGGAAATCGGATCACGGATTACGAGGTCGCCGGATTGTTCCCAATGCATGGCAACGGCCTATTCCAGAAGGTCGCCAGCAAGGATTCCGATGCATTGGCTTATTTTGACGTACCGGCCGACAAGGATCGCAAGGTTGTCGCAATCAGTCACGACGGGAAGTTCGGGGTCTCGGCGTCGATCCGACCAGTCGATGCATCCGTTCGCACGATCAACATGCAGCCAACCGCATCGCTCAGATTCCGGCTGATCGATCAGGCAACGAAAAAACCGCTGCCAGGTTTTCAATTCAGTTTGCGGTATGGGAACGAAACATCGCCAACACGCGTGCTTTGGTTCTTCCAGAAATCACGTTATGTAGCGGATAAAGACGGAGTGGTCACGATTCCCTCAGTGATTTCAGGACAGTCATTTTCGGTCGTTGCAGACAAGAAGCTCAAACTGCCCGATGGAAGCAGCAAAGGAGCACCAAGAATCCAGCTTCCCAAACAACTGGAGCAACTAACACTTCAACCGAGCGAACAAAGAAACCTGGACACGGTAAAAGCGATCGTTGGCCGCGTTCAGACGGCGGCCAACTTGCAGACTGGGGACCAACAGGAAGTATTGGTGCGGACGACGGCGAAAACCGCCACCAGGTTCATGCCGGTATATGCGCTCACTGAAATCTTGGACCAAAACCGCGCTGCGGTGATTGCGAGGAAGTCCAGTTCTGAGGAAGCCAAGCGGACAGACGCCAACAAAGCACAGTTTGAAATCAGTGATGTGTTGAAGAGCCAGCAACCGGTCGAAGGCTCGACTGTCGACGCGCGAGTGCTTCCCGGAGAGATGCATGGGGATCTCTTTCTCTTAGTCGGCAAACGAAGCCAGGCAAAGCATGAAATACATTGGCGTGTGGCCAAGTCGGTAACGCCGGCGTATCGAGAACATGCATTGGCCGTCGCGAAGCTACCGCAAGCTGATGCCCAGCGATTGGCATATTTCCAACCGCTGCTGGAGCACCCAGACCAGACCGTCATTGCAAATGCGCACATGGAATGGGTTGTCGCGTCGGACGACGCGTTCACCAGCGCGTGTGAACGATTAGATCGAACCAAGATACGTCAGTGGCTGACCGATCCGAATATCGCTGTCGACCGATATCGGTTGTATTTGGCAATGCTGGCTCGATGTGGAAACTCTGTCGACGCTGAATGGCTTTATCAAAAACTGACCGCCAAGGATTCTCCCCGATCTCTTGTTGCTACGCTCGGATGCTACCTTGCATTGACGGGTGAGGCCGGTTTGAGGTCGCTGAATAAGCGGTATATCGATAATCCCAATGTACCGTTCATCGAACAATACTCGGCGTTCCAGGCTCTACGGTTTGTTAGCACACTGCCAAGCGAGCCGCTTTCGCGAAAGTCAATCATCGAGTCGTATCGACTCCTGCTCAGCAACCATGAAATTGCGGACCTCGTCATTCCCGAGCTCGCGCGAATGAAAGACTGGGAGTCGATCGATCGACTCATCGAAATGTTTAAGGAACCGGGCAATGAGTGGACGCGAATCCCGATCGTCAATTTCGTTCGCGCCTGTCCCAATGCAATCGCCAAAGCCCGACTGCAGGAATTACGCAAACTGGACCCGGAGGCAGTTCTACGTTCCGAGACGTTCTTTCCCGTCCTAGACTCAAGCAAAACGAGCGTTTCGCTCCGCAGGACATACGGAGGAACCAGTTTTGGCTGCTGACCCGTTAATGCTCGCCCGATTAAAAAATCAGATGATTGTCTGCCCCAGGCCGAAATGGCCTCGGCCATTCCGCTACTGGATCAACATCAACTAGCCGCACGTATGCCTTGGCTGCCAGTTGAAATCTCCTCCCGCTAAACTGCCCCCCCGTTCTTATCGAATCGGAACACTCGGCTGGACCTGAATCAATCGAATCCGGTGGGTGTCGCGTCCCTACTTGTGAGCGGCAAGCCGCAGGTATCGTCGGTGCAGCGGCAGCTAGTGCCTTGCCGCGAACCATTTACGGGTCAAAGTCTAGGAGATTCTGGATACACTGAAGGCACTGAGATTTCTTCGCGCAGTTAAAGCCAAGTTTAAGCAGGCCTCAATTTGACAGAGATACCGCCAAGGCAATCGTTGGACGAAACCATCGCATTGCATAGTGATCAGGCGACACCCAAAGAAGACCTAGCAGCCGTGATTGGGCAGCCAGTTCATGCAGACAACGCTGGCGAATCCGGTAACGCGTCGCCGCTGCAAAAGATGCAGTTGCTCCAAGGTAGTCGCCAGAAGCTCTCTGATGAACTGGATATCGAGACTCTTTCACGCCTGAGGCTCGTGTCGCTGCTGTTCTTTGGCGGGAATCTTGCATTTCTGAGCTATGGTCTTTTACTTAACAGCTCGTCAAGAGACTCGGTTCCAATGGAACGGACTGTTTTCTTGGCGCACGTTGTGATGACGGTTGTCACTGGGCTCGTCGCCGTTCGCTCCTCTTTGGAACGTGCAATAAAGAAAGATGATCGGGACGCAGGTCAACGGAGTGGTGGAAGTGGCCCGTTGACTTCATCGCGTGCTGCAGGGCAATCTCTGCAATGCAAGTTCATTTCTAATTTGAGACTTACGGGCTGGCATCTGCGAGTCGCCGAGATCCTAGTGTTTGGCGGCACAGCTATCTTCTTTTTCCTGTTCAGCTTGTCGGAGCAACTAGACGCAGGACGGCACGGGTACTTCGCTCAAATGAATGGCCCTTGGATCTTGCTCATTTTCACATACGCTCTGTTTATGCCAAATGACTGGAAACGAGCAGCCCGAGTCATTGTTCCCATGGCACTATGCCCACTATTGGCAATCTTGATCGCATGGTTTAGTTCGGCTGGATTCCGACGAGTTCTTGGAGATCCGCAGTACATCGACGCAATTCCAACCACAGCGTTATCCATGGGGTTCGCTGCATTGGTAGCCATTTATGGTGTTCGGACGATTCGGACACTCCGCAAGGAAGCGTTTCAGGCTCGGCAGCTTGGTCAGTACCAACTCAAGAGATTGATTGGCAGTGGTGGCATGGGTGATGTGTACGAAGCGGAGCATCTGCTGCTGAAACGAGCATGTGCGATCAAGCTCATCAAACCTGACCAGGCTGGAAACCAGCAGACGTTGCAACGTTTTGAGCGGGAGGTGCGTTTAACTGCCAAGCTACGTCACTGGAATACCGTTGATATCTACGACTATGGGCATTCCGAGGACGGAACCTTCTACTACGTCATGGAATACCTTGTGGGCAACAACTTGCAGCAGCTCGTCGATCAAGAGGGGCCGATGTCAGAGGCTAGAGTCGCCGATTTTTTGAGACAAACCTGCGATGCACTGAGCGAGGCTCACGCGGCCGGAATGGTACACCGTGACATTAAACCAGCAAACATCTTCGTCACGCAACTCGGTCAGCAGGTAGATGTCGTCAAGTTGCTTGATTTTGGCCTAGTCCGTCCACTTGTGGCCGCCAACTCTGATGTAGAGCTAACGCAGCAGAATACGATTCTCGGCTCGCCTTTGTTCATGCCGCCTGAGCAGGCCAGTGGAGAGGATGCCGACGTCCGTAGCGATATCTACTCGCTCGGTGTCGTCGCATACTTTTTGCTCAGTGGACGAACGCCGTTCCACGGCAATAATCCGCTAGAAGTGATCATGGCTCACGCTCGAAAAACGCCACCTGCGCTCAATTCAGATGGCGTATCATTGTCGATGAACGAAATTGTTATGCGTTGTCTGGAAAAAGACGCAAGCGACCGATTTCAATCGACGGAAGAATTGAAAGCAGCGCTTTCCACAGTCGCCCTTAGCTAAAGCAAAACATATTGAGGCTCGAATGACGAAAACACAAGTTCTATTGGCCACCGTGGTGGTACTGAACATGGCCTGCCTGTCGCCGACCTCCCGTGCGGATGACAAGGGCTGGCTTGAACTATTCAATGGAAAGGACCTCACTGGCTGGGAAGCCAATGTCCATCCTGGATCTTTCTCCGTCGAAAACGGCTTGTTAAGGGCCCATGGAAAAAGCGGGATGTCCCACCTCTTTTACGTCGGTGACACTGGCAGGGACGTCGCGTTCAAGGACTTTGAACTGATCGCGGTCGCCCGGTCAGAACGCGAGTCCAACTCCGGAATCTTCTTCCATACGAGTCGAGAACTACGGAGCGGCAAGTATCTTCACAAAGGATACGAAGTGCAGCTCAATAGTTCCAAGAAAGAGAAACAGAAGACGGGCAGTCTCTACCAAGTTGTGCCGGTCAAAGAGTCACCCGTTGACGAGACAGAGTGGTTCACGGTTCGCCTTCGCGTCGAAGGAAAACGGATTCGGGTTTTCATCGACGATCAGCAAGTTGTGGACTACACCGAACCCGCCAGCCCCAGACGTGAGCCCAAACGGGTGAAGCGTCTGATTGACGCCAAGGGTGGGGCGATAGCCATCCAAGCCCACGACCCTAACAGCGTGTTTTACTTCAAGACGATTCGCATTCGGGAAATCTCTTCCGAGGCGTCCAATCGACCGCCAAACGTTGTATTTTTGTTTGCGGACGACCTCGGATACGGCGACCTTGCCTGCTACGGCCATCCTTATGCTCGAACACCTGCGTTGGACCAACTTGCCGGCGAGGGAACGCGTTTCACCCGGTTCTATGTGTCTGGTGTCACATGCTGTCCCAGTCGCACGGGATTCATGACGGGGCTCCATGCCGCTCGCTTTCCAAGGTACCCAGCAGGATTCGGTTTCAGTGGTCGCACGACCGTAACGGAGCTCTTAAAGACAAGGGGATACCGAATTGGGCATTTTGGCAAATGGCATATCGGCCCCGACGTTGGTCGGGACTACGGCGTCGATGAATACGGTCCGGACGATGACCCCAGGGGCGACCCTCGTGGGAGAGATGCAGCCATCTATGACGCCGCCATCGAGTTCATCCGCAAGAATACAGATCGACCGTTCTACATGAATGTTTGGGGACACATCACGCACTATGCAGTGAATGCCCCGGACGACCAGGTAGAAGAGTTCAACGATGTGACTGTGGATCGCGGCGACTTTTCCGAGACCATGCAACACAAATTCGATGAGTGTGAACAGATCGGAGGCAGCGTCGATGCAGGCATGCGAGAGTATTTGGCAGAAGTGCACGCTTTGGATTCCCACGTCAAACGGGTTTTAGATGCGATTGACAACGCGGGGCTGCGCGACAACACAATCGTGGTCTTTTCCAGTGACCATGGCCCTGCGCCTGTCCTGTTGGCGGGCGGTAAGCGGGGGGCCAAAGAGTATTCTGCGAACATGCTGGGCTATGCGGGCTTGCTACGGGGCGGGAAACATGACCAGTATGAAGGTGGAGTACGAGTTCCCTTCATCATTCGGTGGCCCGGCCATGTGAAGCCGGGCCGAGTCGATCGTACGAGCGTACTTTCGGGGCTGGACTGGTTGCCAACGCTGTGTTCTATCGCCGGAGTTGACGATGTGCCCGACGGGCTCGATGGCGAAGACGTCTCAACAGCTTGGTTCGGTACCGATCGCATTCGTACGAGCCCGTTGTTTTGGCGAACCAGTGCCTCGGGAGCAGGCCCGTCGGTGCTTGAAGGAAAGTGGAAACTGCATCTAGGTACGAAGCGGAGGCCGAAGGAAGAACTCTACGATCTCTCGTCTGATCCAGCGGAGTTGCAAAACGTCGCAGACCAGTACCTTGAGGTCACCGCACGATTGCGTAAGAAGGCGGAGGCCTGGGTTTCAGAACTGCCCACTGAATACCAAAAGGTCGAGAAAGCGGAGCTCAAGAAGCTCAAACGGACAGGAAAGAAGAAGTGAGCAGCAGCCACACGCAGCCGTCTGTGCGGATTCTCTGCTCCCGAACTTGAAACAATGAGCGATTAGAATGGCACCGCACCAGAACGTTCACGAACATTCCGATCAGTGCGTGACCTAACGCAGTTCGAATTTCGGGCGAGCCATGGCCGCCGTTAACTACCTGCGTTGTCGGCGACTCTGCCCGCCACCTTTTTGGCCTCCTTTTCGCCTGTCGCGGACGGCGGACGGTTCGTAGTTCGGGTTGGACAGCGATGGGATCGCGGCCCTGGTTTCTTTTTGCCACGACGTCAAGCGTGTGTACAGTTCGTTAGCCTTGGCTATGTTCGACGACGCCAAATCGCGTGTCTCGCCGATGTCATCAGCGAGGTTGTAGAGTTCGACGCTGCGGTCCTCATACTTTTCAATCAACTTCCAGTCACCCATCCGGATTGCGCTGGAAGGCGCTCCTCGGCCGACATAACTCGGGAAGTGCCAGAAGACCGCTTCGCGCTCGACGTTTCCGGTGTTCTGAATCACAGGCAGGAAGCTGACTCCGTCCAGAGTCTGCTTGGGACGGTTCACATTCGCGGCGTCA